>JAUXOH010000379.1 GCA_030682505.1 Candidatus Didemnitutus sp.
CGTCGTCGGCGGAGCGGACGCTAAAAAAACGCGTTGGGGTCAACGCGTTCCACCTGTTCGCTTGTTTCGGGTGGAGCGGCTTGACCCCAAGACGCTTTCTTCACTTTCGCCGAGTACCGCACTCCACCACCACGGCCACGCTTCCTCCTCTGCGCACCGCTGCTTGGCCACCGGATTCCGCCGAATGCAGTGCCAGGTTTCCTCGCGCTCCCGATCGCTCCGCACGCGATGATCAAAGAAGTTCTCCTGCCACTGGGTTCCTCGAAAGCGCGCCGTCGCGCGTTTCCAGTCGCGAAGAGTTGCCGCCATCCCCGGGCTCTGCGGAAACGCCAGCATCGCGTGCAGGTGATCCGGCATCAGCAGGATCAACTCACACCACCAGCGTCCGGCGGCGTGGCCTGCGTGGGTGCAACGCGCACGCGCACGTGGAAAACAGCGCCTGCCTTCACCCAGGCCGGAGTGTCGTGACGCAAACATCGGGAAAACTCGGTCACGGGAAACAGCGAGCATGTCGGCCCGGAATGTTCGCGAGATACGTTTCGAGGAAAAACGCGTTGGGATCAACGCGTTCCACCGACGCTTGCTTCAATGCGCATGCTGCGCGTCACACTCACGCGAAGCGATCGGCCGAGAGCAGTGAGAGATCCATGCTCGGCGCCTGGTTGGCGACGAGTTCGGCCACCAATTTGCCGGTGATCGGTGCCAGCGTGAGGCCGAGCATCGCGTGTCCACACGCGGCGATGAGGTTGGGGTGTTGCTGGAAGCGCCCCACGTAGGGCAGGCCGTCCGGAGAGACCGGCCGATAGCCGAACCACGGCTCGATGCCGGCAAAATCAGCCGGGCGAAAATCCGGGAAATAGTACTGCGCCGCGTCGATGAGCTGCTCGATCCGCTCGGGGCGCACCCGGTCGTCATGCCCGCTGATCTCCATCGTGCCACCGAAACGCAGCTTGGTCCCCATCGGCGTCACGGCCGCGCGGCGCTCCGCGAGGATGATCGACTTGGTGAGTTGGAAACGAGGTTGCTCGATCGTGAGGCTGTAACCCTTGCCCGGTTGCATCGGGAGCCGGATCGACAAACCGCGCACCGTGTCCGCCGCCCATGAACCCGTCGCGAGCACATAGTCGTCGGCCACGAGTTCGCCCATCGAGGTGCTGAGGCCGCTGATGCGTCCGCCATCCGTTCTCCAGCCGCGCACGTTCGTGTTCCACAGGAAGGTCACACCGAGGCTCTTCAGCCGCGCGACCAGGGCGGGCATGAACACCCGCGGCGAGAGGTGCGCATCGATCGGAAAGTAGATCGAGCCCGCCACGTCCATGCGGATGCCCGGCTCCAGCGCGGCGGTTTGCTGCGCGTTCAGGACCTGCGCCTCCACGCCCACCTCGCGCGCGATGCGGGCCAATCCCTCCGCCTCGTGATCGAGGCCCTCCGCGGTCTTGCACAGGTTGATCAGGCCCTCGGTCTTCCACTCGATCGCGTCACCCAGCTCCTGGGCCAGATCGACGAAGAGCTGGCGGCTGCCGAGGCTGAGCTGCGCCAGCAAGGGGGCCGCGCGCTGCGTGTGCTGCGGGGAGCAGGCGCGGGCAAACAGCCAGCTCCAGCGGATCAGGTCGGGGTCGAGGCGCGGTTTGATGTAGAAGGGACTGCGCGAACTCATCATCCACTTGAGTCCCTGCCAGATCATGCCCGGCGCGGAGAGCGGCACGACGTGGCTGGGCGAAATGTATCCCGCACTGCCCTGCGCGCACGAATCGGCGTCCTCGGCATTGCGCTCGACGAGCGTCACGGCGACCCCGGCTCGGGCCAGATAATACGCGGTGGAAAGGCCGACGACCCCTCCCCCACAGATGAGAACGGAACGTTGCGAATTCATGTTGCACGAATGCCCCAGCAAAAAAGATCCGACGGATCCAACAACAGCGCGCCCTCGCCGCAGACGTGCGCGGTGCCGGTCACGGTCGGGATGATGGTCTCACCGGCACGCCGGTATTTTCCCCGAAACACACTGCCCACGATGCTTTCCTGCAGCCACTCCTCGCCCTCGGCGAGTTTCCCGTCGGCGGCGAGACAGGCCAGTTTCGCACTGGTGCCCGTGCCGCAGGGCGACCGGTCGTAGGCTCCGCCGGGACAGAGCACAAAATTCCGACTGTGCACCCCCGGGGCATCCGACGGGGCGAACAACTCCACGTGATCCACCTCGGGGAAACCCTGCGTGTTCACCGCCTGCCGCACCTGCTTGGTGTAGGCGAGCAGGCTCGCGACATTCGCCAGCGCGAGGCATTGTCCGTGCTCCTCGATGAGGAAGAACCAATTCCCGCCCCATGCCACGTCGCCCTGGACCCTGCCGTGGCCGGGCACGTCGATGGCCACGCCCGCCGCCTGCCGGTGGCTGGGCACGTTGTCCACCGACACACTCCCGTCGTCATGCAACGTCGCCGCAATCACACCCACGGGCGTGTCGATCCGCGCGCGGCCCGGTTTCAACCGGCCCAGATGCGCGAGCGAAACGACCAGACCGATCGTGCCGTGGCCGCACATGCCGAGGTAACCGACATTGTTGAAGAAGATCACGCCGACGTTGCAGTCCGTCGCGTGCGGCTCGACCAGCAAGGCGCCGACCATCACGTCCGAACCGCGCGGTTCGTTGACGATGGCCGAGCGGAAATCGTCGAATTGCTCCCGGAAGATCCGCACGCGCTCGCTCAAGGGACCGCCGCCCAGCTCCGGTCCGCCCGCCAGCACGAGACGCGTCGGTTCCCCACCGGTGTGGGAATCGAGAATGCGGATGAGCTGCGGTTTCGCGGCGGACATGGGCAGGATTCGGGACGAGTCTTGGATCAATTCTCCCCGGGCGCACGCCGTTTTCGGCGCGGGAGGCGGAATTTGTGCCGCGCGCCTACAAGGCCGCCGGACCCTGCTGCGAAGTATCGATCCGCGTCACTTCCTCAAGCGGCAGCACGAACACCCGCCCATCGCCGGGTGTGCCGGTGTAGGCCGCCTGCACGAGGGTCGAGACCACCTTGTCCTTTTGCTCGTCCGACACCGCCACCTCGATGCGCACGCGCGGATGAAAATCGACCGTGTATTCCGTACCGCGAAAAGTCTCGGTGTGCCCTTTCTGGTGCCCGAAGCCCTTGACCTCGGCCACGATCAGCCCCTCCAGCCCGATGCGCGCGAGGGCGTCCTTCACTTCCTCGAGTTTGAACGGCTTGATGAGCGCGATGACCAGTTTCATGCACGCGCAGGATTCCCCGGCGCCGGTCCCGCCGCAAGGCTTTCCTCCAGCACGGCATGCCGCTTTTGTCCGTTGCCAACATTCACCCCCGGCAGCCACTCTGGGTCCTCCCGCCATGGCCACGCCCCCGGACCTCAACATCGACTACGTCGCCCATCTCGCGCGCCTCGCCCTCACGCCGGCGGAAAAGGCAAGATTCGCGACGCAACTCGGTGACGTCCTGCATCACATCGAGCAGCTGGCCAAGGTGAACGTCGAGGGCGTCGAGCCCACCGCCCACGCCTTCCCGGTGGAAAACATCTGGCAGGAAGACGTCGCCTGCCCGGGCTTGCCCGTGGAACTCGCCCTCCGGAACGCCCCCACGCAACGCGACCACCTGATCAGTGTTCCCAAGGTGGTGGAGTAGCCCTGATCGCAGCCGACGCGCGCATGTCCTCCGAGCTTTTCCACCAACCCCTCGCCACCCTCGCCGGCCAACTGGCCGCCGGCCGGCTTTCCGCCGTCGAATTGCTGGAAGCCGTCGTCGCGCGCACGAAGGCCGTCGAGCCTCGCGTGCGGGCCTTCAATTCCTCCGACGAAGCCGATGCTCTCGCCCAGGCCGCCGCCTCGGACGCCCGCCGGGCCGCCGGACAGACGCTCGGCCCGCTCGACGGCATTCCCATCGGCCTGAAAGATGTCATCGCTGTCGCCGGGCAGCCGCTCACCGCCTCCAGCAAGATCCTCGCGAATTTCGTTTCACCTTACGACGCCACCGTGACGCGCAAGCTGAAGGACGCCGGCGCCGTGTTGTGGGGACGGCTCAATCTGGACGAGTTCGCGATGGGTTCGTCGACCGAGAACAGCGCGACGCACCCGACGTGCAATCCGTGGGATCTGACGCGCGTGCCCGGTGGTTCCTCCGGAGGCAGCGCCGCCGCCCTCGCCGCGGGGGCGGCCATCGCCACCCTCGGTTCCGACACGGGCGGTTCCATCCGCCAACCGGCGGCGCTCTGCGGCGTGGTGGGACTGAAACCCACCTACGGGTTGGTTTCCCGCTACGGACTTGTCGCCTACGCGTCCTCGCTCGACCAGATCGGGCCGTTCGGTCGCACGGTCGAGGACGCCGCCCTCGTGCTGCGCGCCATCGCCGGACACGATCCGCTGGATTCGACCTCGTTCAAGTCCGCCGTGCCGGACTATCAGGCCGAGTTGAGCCGGCGCACCGGCCCCTGGCGAATCGGCCTCCCAAAGGAATATCTTGGCGAGGGCCTCGACCCGGAAGTCGCCGCCGCCGTGGACGCCGCCGTGAAATTCTACCGCGGCCGCGGCTGCGAGGTGAAGGAGGTCTCGCTCCCACACACGCGCTATTGCCTCGACACCTACTACATCATCGCGACGGCCGAGGCATCGTCGAATCTCGCGCGCTTCGACGGCGTGCGCTACGGCCACCGTTCGAAGGATGCCACGGATGCCATCGACCTCTACGCCAAATCCCGCGCCGAAGGCTTTGGCGAGGAAGTGAAGCGCCGGATCATCCTCGGCACCCACGTGCTCTCGAGCGGTTACTACGACGCGTTCTATCTCCGCGCGCAGAAAGTCCGCACCTTGATCCGGCAGGATTTCCTCAACACTTACCGCGACGTCGACGCGCTGCTCACGCCCACGACGCCCACGCCCGCCTTCAAGCTGGGCGAGAAGGCCGATCCGCTCGCGATGTATCTCTGCGACGTCTTCACGATCGGCGTGAACCTCGCCGGGCTGCCGGCGATCAGCGTGCCCGGCGGATTCACCCGCGCCGGCCTGCCGGTCGGCCTGCAGTTGATCGGCCAACCCTTCCGCGAAGCCGACCTCCTCGCGATGGCCCACACCTACGAACAAGCCCACGACTGGCACCGCCAAAC
>JAUXOH010000397.1 GCA_030682505.1 Candidatus Didemnitutus sp.
GCGAGAGAGATGCTGTAATACTCATCGTTGGTGGCGTAGTAGCGCGTACGCTGGGCGCCGGGGACGGTGGAGACGGATTCCGACCGGGATTGACGCTGCTCGATTTCCCCCAACGAACGCAGCGAGACCCAGCGACGGCAGTAATGCTCGTTTACGCCGATGCTGTGCGAGGCGTGCATGCGTTGATAATGCAGCTCCTTGCCGATGCGCACCTCGGGGGTGCCGCGCCGGTGGTCGAAGCGCACAAAATACATCTGCTCGAGTCCGAAGAAATGCGGGACGATTTGGGACAGGCGATGAAAGAACATCTCCGGCGTCGCTTGGTAGCGTCGCTTGATGGCCACGAGCGCGGCGCCGTCCCAACGGCTGCGGGCGAAGAACAGGCGTAGGTCATTCACGATCAGCTGGCGATCGAGCAGGACGGCCCCGGCGAAATACGACGCGCGGAAATTGCTCAGCAACTGGTCAAAGGAGTCGACCTTGATGATGGGCGAAGTGGTGACGGTCTCCTGCAGGCCGAGTTCGCGGTAGCCGATCTCGCGGGCGAGCAAAAAGGCCTTTTGCCAGTCGCCGAGCTGGGGATTGAGCAGCAGGCGCGGGTGCGCAGACTCGCCGCCGAGCGTGATGGCGCGCAGGCCGCTCAGGTCGGGCTGGGTGGCGAGGGTGGTTTCATCCAGACGGTAACCGTGCTGGCGGGTGAGGTGTTCGCGCAGCCGGTCGAGATTGGGCGAGGGCTGGCGGGCCCAGTCGTGGTGTTGACGGAATTTTTCGGCGGCCTGCTCGATGGCTTCGAAGTAATTCTTGTTTTGCTCCACATAGGAGCGCATCGCGGCGAGCAGGAGATGTTCAACAGTGACGTCGAAGCGGTGCGCGATCTTGACGAAGGTGTCGAACAGGGCGCTGATCTTTTCCGGCGAAGCCGCCATCATCTCCAGCAGGCCGACGGGCGTGAGGCCGAAGACTTCGAGCGGGATTTCCTCCAGGATGCCGGATTTCAAGACGCCGGACAGGGGATGGAGTTTTTCGCCCAGTTGCAGCGAAACGAGTTCATCGTAGGTGGTGCCGAGGGCCTTCGCGAGGGCGAGGATCTTCTCCGGCTTTGGATACTTTTTCCCCTTCTCGATCTCATTCAGGTAGGAGATGGCGAGATTGGCCCGGCCCGCGACTTCCTTGAGCGACTGGCCGTGCTGTTTGCGCAGCTGATTGAGCTTCAGCCCGAGGATGAAGCGCAGGTTCTGTTCCGTCGGTGGGAGCTTGCCGGAAGGTGCGTTGGAGAGAGGGTGGGTATCGGTGGGCGAAGGCATGAACGACGGCGGGTGCGGACTTGTTGCCAGACTCGGGGAAAACGGAGGCAAGAACTCAGTGGTCAAGAAAGAGATCCGGGAAGAGTTTCCCGTCGTTGGCGGGATCGATGGCATAGGACTTGAAATCGGTCGTTCCGCGATCGCGGAGGACGTTTTCGTCCAGCAGGCATTTGCCATTCAACGAACCGTCGGTGGTCGTGAGAATGGCGAGGGCGGCGTCGGCAACAATCTCGGCGTTGCGCGAGAGGGGCATGAGTTCGGCCCCCACGGCAAACTCGATGGCAGCCGTGGCGATCGTGGTGCGGGGCCAAAGCGTGCACACGGAGATTTTGTCCTTGGCGAATTCACCCGCCATGCCGAGGGCGAGCAGGGTCATGCCGTATTTGGAAAGCGTATAGGGCGCATGCGGCACGACCCAGCGCGGTTTGAGATTCAGGGGAGGCGAAAGACTGATGATGTGGCTGCCGCCGGCTTGGCGCAGCAGGGGCAGGGCGGCCTTGGCGCAGACAAAGAGGGCGCGCGAATTCACCTCCTGCATGAGGTCGAAGCGCTTGATCGGGGTGTTTTCCACCGAGGTGAGCGAAATCGCACCGGCGTTGTTCACGAGGGCGTCGAGTCGGCCGAATTTGGACTGGATCGCGGCCACGGCATCCTGCACTTGAATTTCCTCCCGCACGTCGAGTTGCAGGGCGAGGGCCTCAACGCCGAGGGCTCGGACTTCTTCGGCGACGCTGTGGATGGTCCCGGGGAGCTTGGGGTGGGCCGCGATGGTCTTGGCGGCGATGACGATGTTCGCCCCGGCGCGGGCGGCGGCGAGCGCGATGGAGCGACCGATACCGCGGCTGGCACCGGTGATGAAAATGACTTTGCCGGACAGGGGGGGATTCATAGGGGAAAGACGACGTCGTTCATGGGTTCCTCGTGCTTGCCGCGACGCTTGATGTGCACCGTCAGCGTGAAGCGGACCGCCACCTCGCCTTCGGCGGTCGCGAGGTTGAGGTGAAAATCGCGGTCGATCTTGGTCTCTTTCGTCAGGGCCATGCGGATTTCATCCAGTTCAGGCTGGGATACCTTGGCCTGAGCGAAGAGATCACCGCGCCCGGGGCGCTTGAAATCGATGAGGGCGGTTTTCATCCAGACGTGGAAGTCGCGTCCGAGATGGGATGCGATGAGCACTGCATGGAGGGGATCAACCGCCGCATACATGGCCCCGCCATAGATGGTGCCGTGGAGGTTTCGCGTCGCACGATTCAGAGGCAGCTTGACGGTGATTTCCCGAAAATCCTCGGCTATGTGCACAACTCGGGCGCCGGATTGGCGATAGGCGGGATAGCGATTAAAACGCCAACGGAGCAGTTTGATTTTCCAAGACTCAGACATCGGGGCGGGGTGATTAGGGTACGGACGACGAACGCCACTAGCGAAACCCCGGACTTGATTTCGTCAATGGCGAAATTTCGCTTGCGAAACTTAATCTAGTTATCATGTTGGCTTTGCAAACTACCCTGGCGCGAATATCACCGCCTGTTCTGCTATGTTTTCCTCAAAACTGACCTCCGCTTGGCATAGCCTCGATCGTGCACAAACCCGTGACCTTCAAGGCAAGAAACTCCACCGTTACCTGCGCGACTGCGTGCTGCCGTTTTCCAAACACTATCAGGAGGTGTTTCGCAAAGCCGGTCTGACCGCCGCCGACATTCGCACCGTCGAGGATCTGGCAAAGATCCCGTTCACATCCAAGGAAGACCTGCTGCCCACGCCGGAAAAACCGCGCAAGTCCCTCGAGTTCGTGCTCGTGCCGGACCCCAAGGTGCTGGCGAGACGACCTTCGACCATCTGGCGTGCCCTCACGCGCGGCAAAGCCCGCGTCAAAGAGGAACTGGATCGCGAATGGCGGCCGATCTTCATGACGGCGACAACCGGCCGTTCGACGGAGTCGGTGGCATTCCTTTACACGCAGCACGACATCGCGCACCTCGGCCTTGGCTCCGGTCGGCTGGCCGACATGGGTGGTCGGACACGGGAAGACCGGATGCTGAACATGTTCCCCTTCGCGCCGCATCTGGCGTTTTGGTATATGTATTACGCCGGGATCGACCGGAACATTTTCTGCCTGTCAACGGGGGGAGGAAAGGTGATGGGGACCGAGGGCAATCTGCGCGCGATTCAGAAGATCCGCCCGCAGGTCATCACCGGCATGCCCACTTTCATCTACCACGTGTTGAGCGAGGCGGTGAATGAGGGGCTTCGCTTGGAAGGGATCGACACGGTGTTGCTCGGGGGCGAAAAGGTCGCCGATGGCACGCGGCTCAAGCTGGCCGACCTCTGTGCGCAACTCGGCTCCCCCAAAGTCGAGGTCATCGCGACCTATGGCTTCACGGAGGCCAAGCTTGCTTGGGGGGAGTGTCCGTTCCCGGTTGATGGCACTTCACCCGGCTATCACCTCTTCCCGGACCTGGGCATTTTTGAAGTGATCGATCCGGAGACCGGCGCCGTGCTGCCGGACGGAGTGGGCGGAGAAATCGTCTATACGCCGCTCGAACAGCGCGGCACCGTGGTGATGCGCTATCGCACGGGCGATCAAATCGAACATGGCCTGACGTACGAGCCCTGCCCGTGTTGCGGGAAAAGCATGCCGCGCCTGATGGGGCGCATTTCCCGCGTGTCTGATTTTCGGTCCCTGCGTTTCCAGAAGATCAAGGGTACGATCATGGACTTCAACGAACTCGAGCATGCCTTGGATGATTTGAAGGGCATCGGCTCTTGGCAGATCGAATTGCGCAAGGCCAACGACGACCCGCATGAACTCGACGAGATTCACCTCCACGTCACGCGCGCGGGCGAAGTCGTCGAGAAGGAGATCGAGGCCAATTTGGTAACCATGTTGCACTCCCACTTCGAGGTGCGGCCCAACACGATCACCTTTGAAACGCCGGAAAAGATGCGTGAACTGCAAAAGGTCGGAGTCGCCCTCAAGGAGCAGAAGGTGATTGATAATCGTCCGGGCGCGGCGGCTCTACCCAAGAACCCCTCAGCCGACCGGGCCAAACTTCAGGAGACCAAGGCATGAAAGAACCTCTCTACATTGTCGACGGCGTGCGCCCGCCGTTCACCAAAATGGGCACCACCCACGCCGGTAGCCACGCCGACGAACAGGGCAGAACCGCCCGGGCCGCGCT
>JAUXOH010000398.1 GCA_030682505.1 Candidatus Didemnitutus sp.
CCGAGACTCATGAGGTTGCCCGAAACCTTGTTGGTCACCATGCCGGTGATGGTGAAGAGCATCGCGAGCGGGATGACCGCCGCGGTGATGAGGGCGGCGCGGAAGTTGCCGAGCAAAAGGAAGAGGATCGCGATGACGAGCAGTGCGCCTTCGAGCAGGTTCGTCCGGACCGTGGTGATGGTACGGTCGACGAGCGCCGTGCGATCATAGACGGTCTTGGCGACGACCCCCTTGGGCAGGCTGCGGTTGACCTGGTCGAGCTGGGCGGCGACACCGGTCGAGACCTCGCGCGAGTTTTCGCCGATGAGCATGAAGACGGTGCCGAGCACGACTTCCTCGCCGTTCATCGTGGCGGCGCCGGTGCGCAGTTCCTGGCCGAGGATCACCTCGCCCACGTCGCGCACGCGCACGGGTTGCCCGCCCCGCCGGGCGACGACGATGTTTTCGATCTCGGTGATGCCGCTCACCTGACCGGGCACGCGGATCAGGTATTGCTCACCCTGACGTTCGATGTAGCCGGCGCCGACGTTGGCATTGTTGCGCGCGAGCGCATCCATCACGTCGCGCAGGGTGAGGCTGTAGGCCAGCAACCGGTCGGGGTGCGGAGTGACATGAAACTGTTTCACGAAACCGCCAATGGTGTTGACCTCGGTGACCCCGGGAAGATTGCGCAACTGCGGACGCACGACCCAATCCTGAATCTCGCGCAGGTCCGTGGGCGTGTAGGCGCCGCCGTTGGATTTTTGCGCACCCGGTTCCGCTTCGACGGTGAACATGAAAATTTCGCCGAGACCGGTGGAGATGGGCCCCATCGCGGGTTCGAGGCCGGGCGGGAGCTGCGACTTCACTTCCTGGATGCGCTCGTTGATGAGTTGCCGGGCGAAATAGATGTCGGTGCCATCCTTGAAGACGACGGTGATCTGGGAGAGGCCGTAACGGGAAAGCGAACGGGTGTAGTCGAGGCGGGGAAGGCCGGCCATGGCGGTCTCGACGGGAAACGTGACGCGCTGTTCGGCCTCGAGCGGGGAGAAGCCGGGTGCCTCGGTGTTGATCTGCACCTGCACGTTGGTGATGTCGGGCACCGCATCGATCGGCAGGTGTTGGAACTGATAAACACCGAGGGCGCCCATGCCGAGGGTGACGACCAGCACCAGCCACCGATGGCGGATTGAGAAATGAATGAGTTTAACGAGCATGGCGGTGTCGCTTTAGTGGTCGTGTGAGGCGCCGGATTTGCCAATGTCCGCCTTGATGAGGAAACTGTTCTCCGTCACGTAGGACTCGCCGGCGCCGAGGCCCTTGAGGACTTCGACGTAGCCGTTGCCGCGGCGGCCCAATTGCAGGGGGCGCGCCTGGTAAACGTCGCCGTGCCGGGAAAAGACCACGGTGAAATCAAAGAGCGTCTGCAGGGCTGACTCCCTCACGGCCACGGGCACGGTGTGCTCGGCGACGACAATGTCGGCTTTGACGAAAAGACCCGGGCGCCAGCGTTGATCGGAGTTGGCGAGACTGACCCGTGCGATGAGGGTCTGGGCCTCGGCCGAGCTGAGCGGTGAAATCCACGAGAGCGGGCCGGTGGCGGCGGGGCCGCCATCGTCGGCGTGAATGACGACGGACTGGCCGATCCGCACGCGCGCCTGATCGCGCTTGGGGATGTTGAGGTCGATCCACACTTCCGTGAGATCGGCGATGGTGTAGAGGGTGGCGCCGTCGCCGACGGTTTCGCCGGCGTTGACGTCGCGATCCACGATGATGCCGTCAAGCGGAGCCGTGACTTCGATTGTCACGAGCGACAGGTTGGTTTCAACGAGGGCAACCACTTCACCCGCGACGACGGTGTCGCCGAGGGTCTTGCGCGCCTCGCGCACGATGCCGCCGAAACGCGGAACGGCACGCGCGACCTTGTTGGCATTGAGCCGCACATGACCGTAGACCGGCAGGATTTCCGAGAGGATGGCCGGACCCGCGGCTGCAATCTCCACTCCGGCACGGCGGGCGGCGGCCGCACTGATCGTGGTTTGCATTTCCGGGGCGGCGAACGACCAGCGATGGGTGCGACCGGCATGCTCGGCGACGATCCTATAGTCGAAGGAGTGCGGCTCATAAACTTCAGCGGTGCCGCGAGCGTAGTCGCCCTCGACCGTGAACCCGTGGGTGTCCGTCGCGCCGCCGGGGCGCAGGAGTTCCACCGAGAGTTTGACGCTGTCCGGGGCGAGCGACTTGCCGGCTTGGGTAAACCAGGCCCGAAACTCGGGCGGGACACCTTGCTCGAAGATGGCCAGTTCCAACGTGAAGACATCGTCCCGCAACAGCCGGCCACCGTGCGGTCCCCTGACGTCTTCGGTCGCGCCATGATCGTCGTGACCTAGTTCGTCATGGCCACCACCGCTGGCGTCGTGGTCATGGTTGCTTTCGGACAGGTAGTAGGCTGCACCACCGCCGAAGGCGAGGAGGGCAATGAGGGTGAGAGGAAGTTTCCAGTTCATGGGAGAAGGGACGGGTTCAGAGGGTGGCCGGGCCACCGAGCAGTTGCTCCAGGGCGACCAAGGTGAGGTGGTAGTCGGCGGCGGATTGAATCTGGCGGCGACGGGCGGTGAAAAGTGCGGTGCGGGCTTCGAGCAGCTCGCGCACGTCGAACCGACCGACGGCGATTCCGGATTCGACGCTCGCGATCCACGCTTGGGCGGCCGGGAGCATCTCGTCGCGGGTGGTATCATG
>JAUXOH010000403.1 GCA_030682505.1 Candidatus Didemnitutus sp.
CACGGAGACACGGAGGACACCGAGACTAAGACAGGTAGGTTGCGCGCTCGTCGCGCAACGTGGTGTGGCAAGCACACCACCTACGGGATCACAACGTGGTGTGATAAGCACACCACCTGTGGGATCAACGCAGCGTGCCGCGGCGAGCTGGTGGCAATCCCACATTCCGCGCCGTTGGTATTGAACCACGGAGTCACGGAGAACACCGAGGAACGGCGAAGGATTTGGAAAAGGGGATCCGTGGTCATCCGTGCCATCCGTGGTCAAAACTCTTCTGTCTTCTTCCTCTGACTCTATGCCCTCAGTGTCTCTGTGGTTCAATTCTCCGGTCCCGTGCCAGACGCAAAGGAAGGCCTGTCCCGGTGAATCCTCCTTCTTCCTCTGTGCTCCCTCAGCCTCTGTGTCCTCTGTGACCCAGTGGTTCAAACTTCTCCTCCTGGCCCCGATCCGCGCCCTACTTCCGCGCGTCGAGTTCTTCCCAGCGCGCGAAGGCGGCGGCGTGGTCCTGTTCGATTGTCTCGAGCCGTTGCTTCACGGCGGCCACGTCGGTTGAGGCGGCCTTGTAGAAACCGGGATCGGCCAGCTTCACGGCGAGCGCGGTCTGTTCCTTCTCGAAGGCCTCGATCCGCGCGGGAAGCTCGTCGAGCTCGGCGCGTTCCTTGTTGGAAAGTTTCTTGGCGGCGGCGAGGGCGGCCTGCGGCAGCACCTTCACGCCGCCCACGTAGTCGGCGGCGACGGGGGCGGCACCGGCGTCGCGGGCGGCCTGCTTCTTGAGTTCGTTCTGCCAGTCGGTGTAGCCGCCGACGTAGTCGCCGATGCGGCCGTCGCCCTCGAAGACGAGCGTGCTGGTGACAACCTCATCGAGGAATTCACGATCGTGGCTGACGAGGAGCAGCGTGCCCTTGAATTCCACGAGCAAGTCCTCGAGCAGGTCGAGCGTCTCGGCGTCGAGGTCGTTGGTCGGTTCGTCGAGCACGAGCACGTTGGCCGGCTGGGTGAAGAGCCGGGCGAGGAGCAGGCGGTTGCGTTCGCCGCCGGAAAGCACCTTGGCGGGCGTGCGGGCGCGCGTGGGATCGAAGAGGAAATCCTGGAGGTAGCTGATGACACTGCGCGTGCGGCCCTCGATCGTGACGGTGGAGTTGCCGTTGGCGACGTTGTCGGCGACGGTGCGGTTGTCGTCGATCTGCGCGCGGAGCTGGTCGAAGTAGACCACCTCGAGGTTGGTGCCGTGCTTGATCACGCCGCTGGTCGGTTGCAGCTGGCCGAGCAGCAGTTTGATCAACGTCGTCTTGCCCGCGCCGTTGGGGCCGAGGATGCCGATTTTTTCACCCCGGTTGATGATGAGGTTGAAGTCGCGCAGCACCACGCGGTCTGCGCCCCAGACAAAGCCGACGTTCTCGGCCTCGATGACCTTCTGGCCGGTGCGCTCGGACTCGGCGAGTTTGATGGTGGCGGAGCCGACGCGATCGCGGCGGGCGCGGGCCTCGGCCCGCATGGTCTGCAGGGCATGGATGCGGGCGGTGGCGCGGGAGCGCTGGGCCCGGACGCCGCGGCGGATCCACTCTTCCTCTTGCGCGAGCTTCTTGTCGAAGGCGGCGCGTTGCTTTTCCTCGGCCTCGAGCACGTCCTGCTTGCGGACGAGGTAGGTGTCGTAATCGCAGGCCCAGCCGGCGAGGCGGCCGCGGTCGAGTTCGATGATGCGCGTGGAGATCTTGCGCAGGAAAGCGCGGTCGTGGGTGACGAAGAACAGCGTGGGCTTCTTCTCGAGCAAGAAGCTTTCGAGCCAGAGGATGGATTCGAGATCGAGATGATTGGTCGGCTCGTCGAGCAGGAGCAGGTCGGGTTGCGCGGCCAAAGCGCGGGCCAGCAGGGCGCGGCGCTTGAGTCCACCCGAGAGCGAGGCAAACAGCGCGGTTGGTTGCAGGCCGATGGCGTGGATCAGGTCCTCGACCCGCACGTCGCGCTCCCAGTCTTCCTCGTGGTGGTCGTCGTTGGGCCGCAGGCCGCTGAAGACGAGGTCGTGCACGTTGCTCTGGATGTCGGTCGGCACTTCCTGCGTGAGCCGGCGGTACACTGCGCCGGCCGGCCGGAAGACATCGCCGGTGTCGGGTTTCATCTCGCCCACGATCACCTTCATCAGGGTGGATTTGCCCGCGCCGTTGCGACCGACCAGACACACCCGCTCGCCCGGATCCACCTGGAAGTTCACCTTTTCCAAGATGGCGGGACCGCCGAAGTGGAGGGTGACGTCGAGTAAAGTGAGGAGAGCGGCCATGGGAACACGCCAACTTGGGCGTCCCCGCGCCGACAGGCAAGCCGGGTGTGGGAATATTTCCCCGGCGCAGCGGAGACAGATCGTTCAGGATCCCGGAGCGCTCACGGCGGGCCGAAGGCAAACTCCTGCACCGCGGCCACCTGCACGGGACGGCCCCCGCGCGTGGGCGGTTCGAATTTCCAACCCCGCAATGCTTCGACGGCCACGGTGGAGAGATACGGATGCGTGCCGGGCGCCACCGCGGGCATGCGCACGTCGCCGTTTTCATCGATGTAGAATTCCACCTGCACGCGTCCGCGCACGCCGTCCTGCTCGGCCTCGGCCGCATAGCGGGGCGCCACCGTCGTGATCGCTTCCACCGGACGGTCGAGTTCGGCGGCCGGGCAAATCGCCAGATCATACGGTCGCCCGGCAATCGCCTCGATCTTCGCGGTGATCACATCGGAAACGGTGCGGTTCACCACGATGACGCCTTCCTGCTTAAACTTGATGCGCACCTGCAACTGCGCCAGCACGGGCTGCCCGTCCTGCCGCGCCGGGGTGTAACGCCATTGGGGCAGCGCCTCGAGGCAGGGTTTGATCAGGGCCCGGTGGGAGGCGGCAAGCACGAGGTGTTCACCCAGCTGCCCGTCGGCCCGGACCTGCAGGGCAACCACCACCTCGCCCGTGCGAAAACCATTGATCCGCAAACCCGCGGGGATGAACGGCAGCTCCGTCGCCTCGACCTTGACCGACTCAAAGGTCTCCGACGCTGCGACGCTCGCAAGCAGACAACAACCCAGAGAAAAACTGCGCAGATGTTTCATGGGGGAAAAATCCGGGAACCGACGCCCAGAAGATAGCCGGGGCTGGCGGATTCTCCAGCGCAATGGTCCGCTCCCGCCGACGCCATCCGCGCCACTCTGGCGACGCGCCCGCTCCGCAAGACCTTCCCCGTGGGCATCACCGCCTTCGATCCGACGGTGATTGTCTTGGGCGTCGCCGGGTTGGGTTTGCCCGGTTGGGTGGCGTGTTTTGGGCCCGTCTTGCGCGCCACCCGCGTGAACCCCGTGGAGGCACTCCGCAGCGAACCGGAGGCGACGAAGTACAGAATTCCTAATAGAACCCGATGCTTTGATCTTAAAATACACCCGAAAAACAAGCCCGGCCGGGGGCGCAAGCTGCATCATCACAAAATGTTCTGCAAACGGCCCCGACGCCCGAACCAGTAGCTCACGTATTGCAGGGGTCATTTCCACCCCGGCATAATCTGGCCAAATAATGCACAGCGTTGCGCAAGTCTTAGGATGACTCGGTGCGGTTTCTGGGGCATCCTCTTGGCTTATGGTTAGCCCCAATTCGTCCACGCCCGGCGAGCAGACCGGGACGGCTTCTGCATCGTCCGCCGCCGTTACCATTCCGGATGTCGTAATTCGACTCGCCGGCAATTCGCAAGATGGCATCCAAGCCATCGGCGGCTTTCTCGCCCGACTCGCGGGACGATCCGATCAGGAGGTCATGACCTACATGACGATTCCGTCGACGATTTCGGGGGGGCCTTCGATTTTCCAAGTGCGCATGGGCTCCGGTGAGATTCTCTCCGCGGGTGATCGCGCCGATGTGCTGGTGGCCTTCTACCAACACAGCTACGAAAGCCATCTCTCGTCCATCCGCCCGGGCGGATTGCTCATTTACGATTCCGACCACGTCAAACCCAACCCCGACGACAAGAACGTCACGGCGATCGGCCTGCCGATCACCAGTGCGACGATCGAAGCGCTCGGCGGCTCGGCCAAGGAGAAGGGCAAGAACATCTACACGATGGGCCTGCTCGCCCGCGTCTTCGATCTCGACGTGGCCAAGCTCACGCAACTGATCAAGGAACGTTTCGGCGGGAAGTCGGAGGATATCGTGCGCAACGCCCTTTTGGCCTTCGATTCCGGCTACGCGTATCCCGCCGACAATTTCCGCAACTGCCTCTACCAACTCCAGAAGACCGAGCCGCGCGCGGGCGCCCGGCCGAAGGTCACCACCGACGGCAACACCGCCCTCGCTCTCGGCCTCATTGCCGCCGGCGTGCGCCATGGGGCGGGTTACCCGATCACGCCGTGGACGACGGTGATGGAAACGCTCCGCACGGAGTTTCCGAAATACGGCGGCCTCTTCGTGCAGGCGGAAGACGAGATCGCCGCGATCTCCACCGCGCTGGGCTTTGCCTACGGCGGCCACCTCGCGATGACCGGCAGCTCCGGCCCGGGCCTGTCGCTGAAGATGGAAGCGCTCGGCTGGGCCACGATGGCCGAAATGCCGCTCATCATCGTCAACGTGCAGCGCGGCGGCCCCAGCACCGGGTTGCCGACCAACGTCGAGCAAAGCGATCTGATGCAAGCGATCTACGGCAGCCACGGCGACACCCCGCGGGTCGTGCTCGCGCCCGAGAACGTGGAGGACTGTTTCTACATTGCGCTCGAAGCCGGTCGCATCGCCCGCGAGTTCAGCACTCCCGTCCTGATTCTGACCGACCAATCGATCGGGAGCCGCATCGAGGCGTTCGACGAACCCGATCTCGCCCAGCACATGGTCGATCCCAAGCCCGACCTCTCGGATCGCGACGCCAACTACAAGCCCTACCCGCTCGACCGCCAAACCCGCCATGCCCCGCCGGGCTCGAAGATGGCCTCTGGCAAATACCCGACCGTCACCGGCATTGAGCACGATGAGACGGGCCACCCGTCGGCCAATCCCGTGGTGCACGCCAAGATGAACGCCAAGCGCCGCGAGAAAATCAAAGCGGTCGCGGCCACGATTCCGACCCCCGAGGTCTTCGGTGACACCGCCGGCGAGGTCCTGCTCGTCGGCTGGGGTTCGACCTTTGGCCCGTCGCGCGAGGCCACCGGCCGTCTCCGCACCGCCGGCATCAAGACCGGCCACTTGCAACTGCGGCATGTGCATCCCCTGCCCGCCGGCCTCGAAACCATCTTTGCCGGCTACAAGCACATCCTCGTCGCCGAAATGAACGACGAAGGTCTCTACGGCTACGGTCAGCTCGCCACCATGTTGCGCGCCCGCTACGTCAATCCGGCCATCCGCAGCATCACCAAGACGGACGGGCTCAACTTCAAGGTGCGCGAGATTGTCGAAGGCGTGAACAAATACATCGGCCACATCGACACCAGTATCGGCATCAAGAGCGAGAGCTCGATGGCCACCGCCACCACCCCACCGATCGCCACTACCTGAGTCCACCGGCACCCAACCCTCTCCTCCCCCCTTCCCATGTCCACTTCCACTCTCGCCCCGGTCGCTCCCGTGCCCGGCGCGCCGCTGACCAAGAAAGTCCTCACGGCCGACCACCCCACCTGGTGTCCCGGCTGCGGAGACTTCGCCGTGCTGGCGTCGTTCTACAAGGTCCTCGAAAAACTGCAGTATCCGCACGAGAAGATCGTCACCTTCGCCGGCATCGGCTGCTCGTCGCGCTTCCCGTATTTCGTCAACACCTACGGCGGCCACTACATCCACGGTCGCGCCCTGCCTTTCGCCGCGGGCATCAGCCTCGGCCGCGATGACCTGCATGTCTTCGTCTTCGGCGGCGACGGCGACGGTTTCTCCATCGGGGGCAATCACCTCGTTCACACCGCCCGCAAGAACGTCAACCTGACCTACGTCATCATGGACAACTCGGTCTACGGTCTGACGAAGAAGCAGACCTCCCCGACGTCGCCGATCGGCTTCAAGTCCAAGACCGACCCGTGGGGCGCGATGGACCAGCCGATCAATCCGATGCGCACGTTGATCAACTCCGGCGCGACCTTCGTCGCCCGCAGTCACGCCACGCAGGTCAATCACATGGTCGAGATGATGCTCCGCGCCTCGCAGCACAAGGGCTTCTCGGTCGTCGAGATCCTCTCCGAGTGCGTCGAGTTCTACGAGGGCGCCTTCGACGCGGCCGTGCCGCGCAAGGGGGGCACGTGGCGCCCGATCGAGCTGAAGAAAAACGATGGTACACCGGAAGACGAAGCCCGCCATGATCCGACCGATCAGCTCGCGGCCATGAAACTTGCGATTGAACCGTGGCCCGGCCAGTTCGGCGTGTATTACGAGATCAACCGCCCGACGAAGAACGAGCTGGAGGGCAACCTGATCACCAAGACCCGCGAAAAGACCAAGGGTGCCAGCGATCTCGACCTGCTCCAACGCACGTTCACCAAGATGCGCTGACGCATCATCCCACTCTTCTTGGTCTACCCGGCGGTCGCACCGAGCGACCGCCGGTTTTTTTGGCCGCGCTGTCGGAGTTGGTTTGAAACCACGGAGACACGGAGGACACCGAGGAACGGCGAAGGATTTGAAACAGGGGATCCGTGGTCATCCGTGCCATCCGTGGTCAAAACTCTTCTGTCTTCTCCCTCCGACTCTGTGCCCTCTGTGTCTCGG
>JAUXOH010000410.1 GCA_030682505.1 Candidatus Didemnitutus sp.
ATTTGCGCCTGCAAGAGTCGCCACTCTTCCTCCGGATCGGGCGTGGACACGTGAGCAGCTTCCGTTTGGAACGCCGTCATGGCCTGGGCCAGTTCCGCCTGAAGTTGGCGGCAGCCGGCGCAGTCCGCGAGATGCCGCGCCAGTTCGCTGCGCTGGCTTGGCGTCAGCGCGCCATCGCGTTCAGCGGAAAGCAGCGGAGCTGTGGCACGGCAATTCATGAGGGTTTGGCAGAAGGGCGCGGTCGCTGATGGTGCTTACCGACGACGTCGATCATTGCGGCCCGAGCGTCCGCCGCGATCGTTGTCGTTTCCGCGGCGATCATGGTGGCTGTAGTTCGGGTGGTGGTGGCCGGTATTGGCGATCAGGACCCGATTGCGGTGCTGCACGTAGCGGCCGGGGACGTAGACTTGCACGCGGTGGCCGAAGCTGAATTGATATTCCCAGTAGCCCGGCACCCAGACATTCACCACTTGATAGCCATAATCGCCGTAGGGCGTGCATTCAAAGTTCCCGCGGTTGTAGCCAGCTTGATAAATGACATGAGTGTCGGTCTCGTAAACGGGCCGACTGTCGTTAATGGCTGAACCGATGATGATTCCGCCGATCAGCCCGCCGATCAGGGCGAGTTCCTTATCACCAGCTTGCGCGGGTTTCGGCGCAACGGTGAGGGCGGCAAAAGCAACGAGGAGGAGGGCGGTGGTCGTGGTTTTCATGAGTTGTCCCTTGGTTTGGGTTTGTGCTTAGGACGGTCGCCGTCGCGTGCTTATTCAAAAAACCTTGGTGAGACTCAATTGACTGCTCAGCAACGCTCAGCGCGCGACCAGGATCACGGCATAAACTTCGCCTTCTGCGCGTCCGGTGCTGGGGCCACCGAGCACCGCCGGCACGCCGGCCCGCAGGGTCAGTCCCGTGTTCATGAGCGTCCGCCCTCCCTCGGTCCAACGGATGCGAATGGAGAGCGTATGGGCGCCGCCCTCGATCTCCAGCTGGTGGCCTTGGCCGATCATCAGGGTCTGCTGGCCCGCACCAATCCGGCCGGAATCGCTGCCTTGATAGGTGTAGGATTTGAAGCGCAGGACGCGCCGGAGCGTCACTTCGTAATTGGCCAGTCGCGGATCGGTGGCGCCACTTTCATTGCTGGCGGTGATCAAGACGGCGTGGAGGTCCGCGGCGTGCGCCGGGGCGGCGAGGCTGAATCCCAGACTGAGCAGGAAAAGGGTGAGAACGAGACGGATGGTTTTCATGGCGATTTTTTCAGTTTTTGCGCCAGTTGGCGGCGCGCATGGTAGAGGCGGGACATCACGGTGCCAACCGGCAAGCTCATGGCCGTGGCAATTTCCTCGTAGGATAGCCCCTGGAGTTCGCGCAGCGCGAGCACCGCGCGATGTTTCGGGGGGAGCGAGTCGAGGGCTCGATGCAACAGGGCGGCGCGTTCGCTTCCCTCGGCTTCGTCCCGGGACGTGAAATCTGTCGAAGGTTCGGCCACGCTGGGGTGTTTGTCGTCCCCGGTTCCGAACGGCAGGAAGCGATCGAACCACCGGCGACGTTTGCGCAGGTGATCGAGCGAGCGGCGCACGGCGATCGGATGCACCCAGGTGGTGAATTTTGATTCGCCGCGAAATTTCGGGAGTTCCTGCCAGATTTTGAGCCATACTTCCTGTGAGACGTCACGCGCATCGTGTTCATTCCGCAATATGCTGTAAATCACCCGGAAGACGGCCTCGTAGTGGGAGCGCATCAAGTTCCCGAATGCAGCCTCATCACCGGCTTGCGCACGGGCAAGCAGGGCGGCGAGTCCAGCAGTTTGGGGTTCCGGAGCACTCAAGACGACGGAGACAGTCTCGCCCTCAGGTTGCTGCCTCCGCAACTAAACTCGCACGGGCATCCAACGGCAGATCAACGTGCACGAGGCTCCGGTTGGCGGAAAGCTTGAACCAACCCCGCAGGCAGAACGGATAGGCGGCGCCGAGCGCAATGTGATTGGCGCCGTTCTCGTCGAGAATCATGTGATGAAAAATCTGGCGCGATTGCTGCCAAGGGGCGGCGTCCTCACCCAGATCCTTCGCCAGCAACGCGACTTCGCCCAAGCGGCCGGCCCCGCTATCGGTGGCGAGGAGATGCTCGAGGAGGTCGGCGTTGGTCGTGGCAAACGAACGCACGACCTTACCGGCGTGGAATTCCAATTCAATTCCCTCCATGACGGCTCCTCCATGGGCGACGGGGCGGGAGACTCGCACCACTCCCTCCGCGGAGCTTTTCTCCGGCGCGGTGAAGACTTCCTCGGTGGGAAGGTTGACGACAAACGGCACGCCTGCTCGCGACGTAAGTTGCGCGGTGCACCAAACATGTTTCGCTGGGAGCTCAACGCTCAGATCGGTGCCTTCACCTTCATAGCGAACCGTGCGCACGCGCCGGGCGTTGAGGCGTGCCGCGAGTCCACCCAGAGTCGCGAGCTGCGTCTGCCAGGCGGCAAGCGGAGGATGACCCGATTCCACGCGGAACGCCGCAAAGACAGTATTCCAGAGTGAAGCCATTTGACGTTCTTCGGGTTGCTCGGGGAAGGCCAGTGCCGCCCAAGCCGGCGACGGAGCAGGTGCGAGGCTCCATTGAGTCGCGCCGCAGACCAGGCGTCGCACAACCGGCCCAAGGTGCCGCCAATTCAGTTCGTGAAACGCGGCCAGATTCTCGGCGGGGATTCCGGCAAACAAGCGCGGCTCGCTGCCGGTCAGAAACAAGAGCGCCCCGCCGCGGGAGATATGTTGGTTCATGCGCCACGCATTTCCGGCAACGAGGCGTTCGAATCCGGCTTGATCAGCCCCTTCAACGAGCGCCCGAATTGAGTCACGTTCACTCCAAATGATTTCGACCGGGCCACCGTGCGCGGCATGGGCAGCGGCGATGATGGCACCAACACTGACTTCCGCGCAGCAAGCGACTCCCTGCTGCTCGTAGGGTTCGGCAATGAGCAGCGGCTGACCGGGTTGCAAATTCAACCCGACTCGAATGATCACCTCGGCAAAGGCGCTCAAGCGGTCTGCAAAATCGGGTGGCGTGAAGGGGGAGTTCAAGAGGGCTACTTCTCTGGGACCACCGGGAAGGGAGGGCCGACATTTTCAATCAGGGGAGCAAAACCGTGGATGCGAGAAACCACGAAAGCTTCGCGTATCGTCTGGGCTCCAGCTTGTTGGACGTGCCGAATGAGCAAGCCGAAAGGATCCGCGAGCGCGATCAAGATCAACAGCAGCGATTGTTGCATGGGTATGGCCTGGTCCTGAAATCACAGAATTCCCGGAAATAGCCGCGGCCGAAAATGACTCGGGGCCGACTACGGCATCAAGCACCAGCGAACAGCGGGGTTCGCTGGTGGAAGGTGATCGAGGGAGAAATCCTTACTTGCCGAGACTGGTCCGCAAATCCACCAGCTGACCCGATGAGCCCAAGAAATCATTTCGGCTGGCGATGAACTTCGCATATTCCTCGATGAAGATCTTGCCCGGCGGACGGAAATCGAACTCGCCCGGCTTGTCGCGGAAAAACTCCCGGTGCACCCGGGTCCAGACGAGGCGGCCATCGGTGTCGATATTGACCTTGGTCACACCGAGCTTGGCCGCCGGAAGGTATTCATTCGGATCGACGCCCATGGAACCGGCAATCGCGCCGCCCGCGGCATTGATGCGATCAACTTCCTCCTTGGGCACACTGGAACTGCCGTGCATGACCAGCGGAAATCCAGGGACCAGCGCCTTGATCTTTTCCAAAACGTCAAAGTGCAAGGACTGCCGGCCCTTGAACTTGAAGGCGCCGTGCGAGGTGCCGATTGCGCACGCGAGCGAATCGCAGCCCGTCCGGGTGATGAAATCCTTCGCCTCGTCGGGATCGGTCAGGCAGGCGTTGCCTTCCTCAACCTTGATGTCCTCTTCCACGCCGCCGAGCATGCCGAGTTCGGCTTCGACGGAGATGCCCTTCGCGTGCGCTGCGTCGACGACGCGCTTGGTGATCGCAATGTTTTCCTCAAACGGATCATGCGAGGCGTCGATCATCACGGAGCTGAAAAAGCCCGAATTGATGCAGTCGTAGCAGGTCTCCTCGTCACCGTGGTCGAGGTGGACCGCAAAAATCGCCTCCGGAAAAATAACGCTGGCCGCGCGAATGATGGCCTCGAGCATGCGCTTGTCGGTGTATTTGCGCGCCCCCTTGGAAATCTGGATAATGAACGGCGCTTTGGACTGGATGCAGCCCTTGAACAGACCCATGGCCTGTTCGGCGTTGTTGATGTTGTAGGCACCGACGGCGTATTTCCCGTAGGCGTGTTTGAACAGCTGGGCGGTCGTGACAATCATGAGAGGGACCCGAAAAATACCCCCGCACCAGATGTTCCGACAAGCCTATTGTGGCTTCATGCCACGGAGCACAGGGCCGTGCCTCTCAGCCGCCGCCATTCGGACTCTGCCGCCGGGGACGCATTTGCTCGCGCATCAACTGGTTCAATTTCGACTGCGCCTCCTGCTCCTGCTGCAGTTGCTGCAAGGTCTGGAGCTGGGTCGAATTGAGCACCGTGGAGGCTTGCTGCACCGCTTGGTCCGATATGGGCGCACCGCCCGTCCCGCCAAAAGAAACCGCCCCGCCGCCAGGACCGGCCCGCACAGCGACCGTCTGCATCCCACCGCCACCGGCGTTGGGTTGCCGCGGAGCCGCATTTGCCGCCAGGACCTGCACCAGCTGCTCGGATTGTTGCGGCGTCAGTGGCGTGTTGGAGTAACTGAGGCGCTGTTCCAATTGTCCGACCACTGCGCGTTGCGGCTGGGTCTGCTCAAATGCCTGATATTGGGCGAAGGCATTGTCGCCGAGAAGGGCACGAATGCCGGCATCCACTTCGGCCTGAGTCTGCTGCACCAAGGCTTGGATCTCATCGCGGTTCTCGCGTCCGGTCATGCCCTGCGAGCGCGCCGCGGCGACAACGTCCGTGAGCGAAGTGCGCTTCTCCACCAGCATGTCCTTGAATTGATCCAATTGCTCCGGGCTCAGGTTGAGCATCCGGAACAGCGCGCCATACCGGGCATCAAGCGTGCCTTTTTGCTGGATCGCCAGCAACCGCTGGGCTTCCGGATTGTCGAGGAGCGAGAACATCCGGCCGGCCATGCCCCTCATGTCCGCGCCGGCGGCACGAGCCGGGTCGATGTTGACCGAGCCATCCGCATGGGGCAGGGCGAGCGCAGAGTCGGCATCAGCGGTGGCACTGTCGGCGCGAGGGCGATTCTGCCGACGCTCGGCATCCCACAATTTCCGGCGCAGTTCCAACCGTTCCTTTTCCAGTGCTTCCGCGGTCAGGCGGGCAACTCCAAGTGCGCGGTGCTGTTGAAATGCGTAGAACAACGTCGTCGCGGTCGTCAGGCCGAGAACGAAAATAATCAGGCGGGGTAGGTTGCGCATGGCGGAGAGACGCCCGCAACAGACCACGGTTTCACGCGGCGGGCGAGTCGAAAGCCCTGCCGCACGGTCCGGGCGGGAAGCGGAGGACCCGGCCGTCCGGCGGCGGATCAGCGGGGCGGGAACTCGAACTCCGCCTTGTCTTTCTTCTGCGAGAGCACGAGGTAGGCGCTGAACTTGTTGCCGCGTTTGGAGACGAAGCCTTCGATCAGGTCGGACTTTCCCTCGGTCAAGAGCTGCTGCACGTGCTCGGGAGAAATGTTCACTTCACAGAGTTTCTTGGAGAGTTTGAAGACCTGGCGGTTGTCCTGTTCCGGCTTGCGAACGTAATAGGCGTCACCCACGGCAACCAACTCGCCGCCTTCGTGCGATTTGCTGGGAGCAATGGCCTTGGCTTTGGACAAATCGGCTTTGGCTCGCGCCTTGCGCTCGATCGGCTTGCCGTCCTTGTCGACCTTGGGCGCGCGCGGCGGAAACTCCCACGCCATGCGTCCGTTCTCCATCTTGAGAAAGGCGTCGAAGGGTCGCCCCTTCTTCGAAATGAAACCCTGGATCAGGCTCGTCTTGCCCTTCGCCACCATATCGATCGCCATCTCTTGAGTGATCGCCTTCTGGCACATGATCCGGCCCACGCGGAAGGTCTGTTTCCAACCCTCACCGTCGCGCTCGCGGACGACAAAACTGCTGCCGTTCTCGCACAATTCGGCCCCCGTCTCGGGACTCGTCCAGAACGGCGTGAGGGTGGAGAGATCGGCCTTGTCGCCGAAATCGAACTCAGTCTTCCATTTGCCGGTCTCTTCGTCTTTCGCGAGCTTGAGCAGCGCGGAGAACCGATTGCGGGTCTTCGCGGAAATAAAGCCGTCGAGCGGTCCGACCTTGCCGGCGGTGACGAGCTCGTTGACCTCGGATTCCTCCATCCGGCGACCGCCGATGATCTTATAGACCATGAATTCGCCGTCTTGCGATTTGTAGCCGCGCAGGGTTTCGCGCAACGGCAATCCGTCGGTGGGGGAGGGGATCTCGGTGACCCGGGCGACCGAATCATCCTCTTCAAATCCCTTCACGCGTTCAACGATGCCCTTGGTTTCCTTGATGATCTCGGCCATGAACTCC
>JAUXOH010000415.1 GCA_030682505.1 Candidatus Didemnitutus sp.
GAGATGAAGATCCTCCGCGCGCACTTTCAGGCCGACCTCTTCCTCGGTTTCGCGCACGGCACATTCGAACGGGGATTCGCCGGTCGCCATCTCCAGTTTGCCGCAGATGGGAGACCAGACGCCGAGGTTGGGCTGCTTGGCCCGCAGCATTAGCAGGAGTTCGCCGGCGCGGTTTTCCAGGAAGACGAGGACGCTGATCTTGTAGGGCAGTTCGGAACTCATGGACCTGTGCAGCGTGTCGGGGCAGCGAAGTCGGGCAATGATTTTTCGGCGGGACAACGGGTGCTGAATGGGTCATAGAAACCGTGGCACCGCTCGTTCTCCTGGCTCTGGCACTCCCCAAGTTCCATGCCAACCTCGCGAGTTGCAGTTCTCGATTGCGGTGCCCGTCACGTCGCGCTCGGCCTCTTTGCCAGGGCCGGAGCCAACACACTCCGGCTGGAAAAATTTGCCTTGGTTTCATTCGTCCTTGAGCCGGGTCGAGAGGACGAATGGCTGGAGCGCTTCCGCGCGGCGGTGGACGTGGTGCGTCGGCGGGTCGATGCCCACGGTCCGGTCTCGATCGTCTTGCCTGGGCATCTGGTGTTGACGAAGTTCATCAAGACACCGCGCGTCGACGCGACGAAGCGCGAAAAGGTAATTCACTTCGAAGCGCAGCAGAATATTCCGTATGCGCTGACCGAGGTGGTCTGGGACCATGGGATCGTTGGCGAAACAGCTCTCGATCTCGAAGTCATGCTCTGCGCCGCGAAACTCGATGCCGTCGAGGACTTGTGCGCCGCCGTGGAAGCGGTCGGTTTGGTGCCGAGCGTGTTGTTTCCGGCGGCGCTGGCGCTGCAATCGGCCTACCGCCGGGCGAACCCCGAGACCTCGGTGCCGACCCTGCTCGCGGATGTCGGGGCGCGCTCCACGACTCTGTTGCTGATCGCAAACAAACGCTGCCACGCCCGGACGATGGCGCTCGGCGGACAGAACATCACCCAACAGGTCAGTGAGAATCAGGATTGTGAATTCGCCGACGCGGAGCAGCTGAAGCTGTCGGCCCACCACGCCAGCCTCTGCGCGCCGGCCGTCGAGAATTTCGCCAATCGGTTGGCGCAGGAGATCACCCGCTCGGCTTTGCATTTTCGGCGGCACTCGGCCGCCGCGACTCCCGCACGCGTGCTGGTGACCGGGGGAACCTCGCGAACGGCCGGACTCGGCGAGTTGCTGGCGGCTCGCTTGCAAGTGGCGGTCCTGCCCTTTGATCCCCTGGAAGGTGTCGAGGTGGCGCCAGCCGCGAACACCGAGGCGGCTGCTCATGGCCCCGTGCTGGCTGGCATGGTGGGTGCCGCGGCGCTTCGGCTTTGCGGGGATCAGCCGATGCCCAACCTCTTGCCTCCCGGTTTGCGGAGGCGGGAAACAGTTCGCCGCCGTCAGCCGTGGTTGGCCGCGGCGGCCGGCCTGGCCGCGACGGTGTTGCTCGCCCCTCTTTTCCATTTTCGAACGCTGCTCGCTGAACAACAGCACCAGATTCGCGCCGTGGAAGCGGAGATTGCCCCCCTGCGGCAAAGAGAGAGTCGCAATCGCGCCAACCTCGAACGGTTGGACGCGCTGCAACTTCAGCTGGGCGCGTTGCAACAGATCCATGAGCGCCGGGCGAACTGGCAGGGCTTGCTGGCGGATCTTCAGAGCCGCCTCGTGGAAGTGGAAGACGTCTGGCTGGAACGCATGCACCTTGCCCCGAGCCCGGATGATTCGTCGGCGCCGCTGCGCCTTGCCGTCTCCGGCCGGATGCTGGACAAGACCAACCCGCTCTCCACGGTCAGCCCCGATACCTGTCTGCGCGTCACGACACTGCTCGGCAGTCTGGGGGAATCGCCGTATGTTTCGTCGATTGAGGGCGAGCGTTTTGACAACCACCGGCCCGGGATGCTGCATTTTGATTTCGTGCTCGTGGCCGCGCCGACCAAGCCACTGTGACCATGAACTGGCTCAAACGAAATCCATTCTTTGCCCTGACGCTGTCGGTTTGTACCGGAGCCATGGCCATCCAGGCCATTTTCCTGCGGGAGTTCTGGCAGCAGCAACGCCGCGCGGCGGTGACGCTGGAACAGCGCCAGCAAGAACTCGCGTGGCTCGTCCGGCAATCTCCTGCGCCCAGCGAAACGAATATTTCCGCCATCGAAGCCGACGTCGTGGCGGCGGAGCGCAACTTGGCGAACTTGCGCGCCGCGCTGCAGGGCAACAGTCGCGGGTTGGCGGACGCACCAAAGCGTCCGATCGACGCGTATTTCGGTCTGGCCACCTTTGTGAAACGAATGCGGGAGCTCGCCGCGCGCCAGCAGATCATACTTCGGCCCGACGAGTACTTTGGTTTCGCGACCTACACGAACGAGGGTCCCGCGGTGGATCATCTCGTCGCGGTGCATCGGCAGCGCACGCTCGTCGAACACTTGGTGGTATCTCTCTTTGAAGCCCGGCCGCGCGCACTGCTGACCGTGAAGCGCGAGTATCCCCTGACGGAAGCTCAGCGCGTGGCTCAGCGTGCGACTCCCGATTCCGAAGCCGTCCGTGCCGAGCGGTACAGTGGACAGGCGGGTGATTTTTTCGCTGCGGATTCGCGGTTGCGTCTGCGGGTCGCCGACTTGGTGGAGAGTGAGGTGTTCCGACTCGAGTTCACCGGCCAGACGAAAACCCTGCGAACATTTCTCAACACACTCTCCGCCTACCGCCTGCCGTTGGTGGTGCGCAGCGTGGAGGTTGAACCGCTCCCCGCCGAGGTGGGCGGAGTAACCAAGGTAGCGCTCGGCGCCGCGGTGCCACTCGTGGTGCAAACTTTCTCGAAATTCACCGTCGTGGTGGAATTCGTGGAAGTCTTGCCCGATCTCCCCGCACCTTCCCCGTGAGCGCGCTGGCCAAAATTCAAATTGAGCGGCTGGTTTTCGGCCTCGCGATGTTGGGCGTGCTGGCCAGCGGCACTTGGTGGTGGAGGCAGCAACCCAAGCTGCGCGCTTTGCGCCATCAGCAGGCGCCGGTGTCGCTCAGCGGGGAGAATTATCTCGCCGCGAAGTTCCGTCCGTTGGACGGTGCGTCCGCAGCCTGGGCAAGTCCGGCCGCGCAGTCGCACGGACCGGGTTGGGTCTATGAGGTCTTCACTCCGCCGGTGATTTACTATCACGCGGCCGCCCGCTCCTTTGCCGTGACGCCACCGTCTACTTCGGTCGAGGGGGGAGGGGTGTTTGGACTGGAGTTGCTCGATGTGAAGTGGGAGCTCTATCGCTTGCAGTTGCTCGGCTATGTCGGCGAGCAAGGCGATTACCTCGCGGCTTTTGTCAGCTCACGGGTTCCGCAAACGCTGCTGGCGCGCACCGGCAAGCGATTCGCCGACCTCGGCCTCGTGTTGAAAGAATTCACCGTGCGCAAAGTCAAGGTGGGCGACGATCCAGCCTTCCCGGCTTATGATATCGCTGCCGTCGCCATTTTGCAGGATGAAGCAACGGGCGAGGTGGTCTCGCTCGACGATCGCGTTCGGAAATACACAAACACGCCGCTGGCCGTCTTGCGCCTCGACGCAAAGTCCCAACCGCGCGAGGCGCGTGAGGGGGACGTTTTCCATGACAAGACGGCGACCTTGCGGATCGAGCGCATTCAGTTGGATCCCCCGGAAGTGGTCGTGGCCAGGCTGGGGGCGGGACTTACTGAACCCGAGATTCGCGTGTTGAGACCCGTCGGTGGAGACGGGGTGGCGCGCGATGCGACGCCCGTTGAGAAGCGATTCCGCCAACGCGCCGGAATTGACGTCGCTACCGTTAAAGAAGACCGACGCTAAATTTCCCATGCCCCTTCGCCCCCTCTCCTTGGTTGCTCTTCTTGCCGCGCTGGCGGCAGGACCTTCTCATTTTGCGGTTGGTGCCGGAGTCAGCGGAGACCGGGCGGAAAGCAAGATTCGACTCTTGTCGGATGCCCTGCACGCCCGGGACCGCGGCAACCTCGACGCAGCCCGCGCCAAGCTCGATGAGCTGCTCCGGGTTGCACCGGGCGACGTGACCGTGACCCGGCTCTTGGCCAATCTGGGTCAACCGGTGGCCAAGCAAGTGATCGTGAGTGGCGGAGAGGTGGCGACGACCCCAAGCGCACACGAAGCGGACGAACTCGCCCGGCAGGAGGAAGCGCGGTTGACCCAAGTGCTGGAAACGGCGCGGTCAGCGGTGAGAGAGGCAAGGGGATTG
>JAUXOH010000418.1 GCA_030682505.1 Candidatus Didemnitutus sp.
AAGATGAACAAGAGCGCCGAGGACGGCGCCTTGCTGACCAAGGAAATCCTCGAGGCCATCGGCCGCGAAACCTCGGTCGACGTCGTGCTCTGTCCGCCCTTCACGGCGCTGGAAAGCGTGGGTCGGGCGCTGGAGGGCCAGTCGGCAAAACTCGGCGCGCAGAATCTGCATCCGGAGAAGAATGGCGCCTATACCGGTGAAATATCCGCGGAAATGCTCCGCACGCTTTATGTCACACATGTGATTGTCGGGCACAGCGAACGGCGGCAATATTTTGGCGAGACGGATGCGTTCATCAATCAGAAGGTGCTCGCCGCCCTCGCGAACGAATTGCGCCCGATAGTGTGTGTGGGCGAATCCTTGGCCGAGCGGGAGTCGGGTGCGGCCCTCGCCGTGGTGCAGCGGCAATTGGAAGCTGCGCTGGCGGGAGTGAAACCGGAGCAGATCACCACGGTGATCGTGGCCTATGAACCGGTCTGGGCCATTGGCACGGGCAAGGTGGCAACCACCGAGCAGGCCCAGGCGGTGCACGCGTTTATTCGGGAATTGCTCACCAAGCTGCATGGAGCGCCCCTGGCGCAAAAGGTGCGGATCCTCTACGGCGGCTCGATGAAGCCGGCCAATGCCCCCGAATTGCTCGCTCAAAAGGACATTGATGGCGGGTTGATCGGCGGTGCCTCGTTGGAGGCCCGTTCGTTTGTCGAACTGGTGAAGGCCGCACTGGCGATCGTTTAGTTGTTCGATCGGGCGGCTGGTGCCGGGGCGAAGCTTCCGGTCGGGTTGATTTTCGAGAGGGCCCGGTGAGGCGAATGAAGACGTGGGCCAAATCAGTCTTGCCGGGAGAGAAGGCGACGGCTTTTTTACCTCCATCTTGTTCCGCGTCCCCGCCGCCCTTCTTGGACTGTTTCTGCTTTCCGTCTCCGCTCACGCGGCGCACGAGTTTGCCTTGGGCGACTGGGGTGTGACGGCCGCCTTTCCTGGCACCCCGCAATCCGATGAACAACGGATTCCCACACCGCATGGGGACCAGGTGGTGCAACGCCATTTTTATTCGGCGGCCGGCGAGACCTACATGATTTTGCGGGTGATCTATCCCCTCGTGCCCCAAACTTCCGAACAGGGGGCGCTTTATCAGGATACCGTCATGACCATGGGCAAGTCCCGTCCGGGGACGGTGAGCGATCATGTGGTTTACGAATTCGGCGAGTATCGGGGCGAACGCCTGCGCGTCCAGCAGCCGCGCGAAAAAACCCATCGCGAACTGCGCCTCGTGCTGATCGGCTCCGCCCTCTACGTCATCAGCGCCGAGTGGCCGGGTGCGAGAACGCCGTCGCCCACGGCGGCCGCCTTTCTCGCCAGTCTCGCCGTGGCCCCCGCTTTTGCGAATGCCCGGCTGGTCGAGGATCGGGAGCGCTGGCGCGAGATCGTGCTGGGCAATTTTCAGCTGCGCTACGATGCGAGCCGCTGGTTTCGCAACCCGGAGATCCAGGAAAGCGGCGGGGTGATGTTGCAGCGCGCCGATGATTCCGCCGGGGCGGAGTTTACCGTTACGAAGGGAGTTCCAGGCGTTGCCTCGATGGAAGAACTGGTGCTGGGCAAGGCGCGCGAAGGCGCCGAGAGCGTCAAGCTGCGGAAAAAGAGTCGCAAGTTCCGGGGCAGCGCGTCGGTGGAGGAATTGCGCTTTTCCGTGCGGTTTGACGGGGTCGATTACGAGAACCACGGTTATTTTTACACCGGCCCGGAGGGCACGATGGAATTGCGAGCCTGGGCCCTGGGAAGCCTGTTCGACAGTGTCGCCGGCGATATCACCGAATTGCTCGACGGGCTGGTCGTGAATCGCAAGTAAGTCGGGCGAACGATATCAGTCGCCCGTGGCGTCGAATGACTCGAGCAACTGGCGCACGGGTGCGTGCAGTTCGGCGGGTGCCAGCATGCCGCGTAGCAGGCCCACCACGCGGCGGGCCTCGGGGGAGGGGAAATGTTGAACCGTCAACAGAGCGAGGTGCACCGCGAGTTGCCGGGCACCGTGGGCGAGGTCGTCGCGCCCGCGCAACTCGTAGATGGTCGCGGTGTGGACCAACAACTCGATGTAGGTCAGGCAGCGCTCGTTCGCGTCGTCGGGCAACGCATGCTGCGTGAGGGCGTGGAGTTGATCGAGCGCCGTCAGTTCCAAGAATTCGGCGACGGGTACCGGAAAAAGTCGTTCCTGCAGATTGAGCGCGAGCTGCAGGGCCTCATCGCTCTGGGCCGGCTGGTGATCACGGACAATGCGCTCGACGAACTGACGGAGCAGTTCGATTTGCCGCAACAGGTGGTCTTGGCGCTGGCCGGGCATCTCTCGTCAGTTTTTGCGTGACGCCATCTGCTGCATCAGCGTCAGGAGGAACGTGGTGTCGCCGGGCAACTGTTGGATGGCGGCGACGGCGGCCTCGGTTTGTTCGCGCGCGAGGAGGCGGGCGGTTTCGAGGCCGTGCAGCTTCACATAAGTTGTCTTCCCGTCCTTGGCGTCCTTGCCGGCCGTCTTGCCGAGCGTGGCGGTGTCGGCCGTGGCATCGAGCACGTCGTCCACAATTTGGAAAGCGAGCCCCAGACTGCGACCGGCCTCGCGAAGGCGGGCGACCTCGGCCGCCGACGCGCCGCCGCACAAGCCTCCGGCCACCAGCGCCACGGCAATCATCGCCGCGGTTTTGTTGAGGTGAATGAATTTGAGTTCCGCCGCCGTGGCTTCGGGTTTTCCCTCGGCCAGGAGATCTTCCATTTGCCCGCCGATCAGTTGCTCGCTTCCGGCGGCATCGGCGAATTCCCGCACGAGTTCCGTCGCGAGAGCGGGCGTCGAGGCATAGTGGCGGGAAAGCAATTGAAAGGCCAAGGTGAGCATTCCGTCGCCGGCCAGGAGTGCAGTCGCGTCGTCGAATTGCTTGTGCGCCGTGGGACGGCCGCGGCGCAGGTCATCATTGTCCATGCACGGGAGGTCATCGTGCACCAGCGAGTAGGTGTGGATGCACTCAAGGGCCACGGCCGCAGGGAGTGGATTGGCCCGGCGGCCGAAAAGGCCGGCGGTGGCGAGCACGAGGGTGGGGCGGAGTCGTTTGCCGCCGGCTTGCAGGCTGTAGCGCATCGCCTCATGGAGCCGCACCGGACGGGTATCCGCCGGGGGCACGAGTTCATCGATCGCGCGCTCGACGCGTTCGAGGTAGTCTTGCAGCTGAGCGGCGAATTCCATGTGCGCGGGACTGTCCGGCGCGGCCCTGCGCTTGGCAACCCTTTGTTACCGAGGCACGGCCAAGAAAGGCTCGCCATGGCGGGACAGGACTCTTTTATCCCCATGACGTAACGATGCCTACCTACGACTACGTCTGCACCAAGTGTGATCACGAATTGGAAGCATTTCATTCCATGTCAGCCGTGTCCCTCAAGAAATGTCCTGCCTGCAAGAAGCCCGGCTTGAAACGCCGGGTGGGCGGGGGCGCCGGGCTGATCTTCAAAGGCACGGGCTTTTACATCACTGACTACAAGAAGAAGTCCCCGGGCGCCTCCGAATCTTCGGGTGGCGGATCCGCTGAAAGCAAAGCTGAGCCGAAATCAGGCGAGGCGAAACCCGCTGCTGCTGCCGCCAAATAATCCCCGCCATGGCCGACAAAAAACTCGAGAAAGCCCTGTATGGTCCCAGCACGATGGAGGTCGCCCTCGGGGCGGCGCTCGGCCTGTTCCTCGGTTTGGCGCTCGCCGTTGTTTTTCTCGTGTTGCAACCGGTGACCAAGGTCACCGAGTTGCCGAAGGAAATTGCGAAAGGCAAAGTTTACTACATCGCGGGGGAGTCGAATTCGGCCAAGGCGCGTGATTTGAAATCCAAGGAGGAGATCTTCGTCCGTGGCGGTTCGGTGTCGTTCAATGAAGCGGAGCTCAACGCCTGGGTCGGTTCCCAAGGCGCGGCAAATGCGAAACCAGACACGAAACCGGCGGCGCCCGGTTTTGTTGCCCTGAGCGGGTTGAATTTTCGGATCGTCGGCGATCGGGTGCAGATCGCCCTGAAAGCCAGCTTTGACGTCTTCGGTTTCACCCGGGATGTGACGCTGCAGACCGTCGGTACTTTCGCGAAGAACGGCGAGGGTTTCGCCTTCGTACCCGAGCAGCTTTATCTGGGTTCCTGCCCGGTGCACACGGTGCCCGGGGCGACGACATTGCTCGCGTCCCGCGCGCTGGCGCAGCAGGAGGGATCGGACGAATTCCGCTCGGCGTGGGCCAAGGTGAAGGCGATCACCGTGGCGAACGGGTTGCTGAACATCACGACCCAGCCGTGAACGGTGAGCGGCCAGCGCTGAGTTCATGGTTGGTCGCGGCGGTCGTGGACCGCCGTTTTCATTTTTTCCGCTAGCGTGTCGAAGAATCTCCACAACATCAGCGTTGTCGCGGTCGCCACGGTCGTGTCGCGGGTGCTGGGCTTGGTGCGGGAAATGGCGACGGCGGCGGTTTTCGGCACCAGTGCGCTGAACTCGGCGTTTGTTTCCGCCTTCACGCTGCCCAATCTCTTCCGGCGTTTGCTTGGGGAAGGAGCATTGACCGCGGCGTTTGTGCCAACGCTCACGCACGAACTGGAGCAACAGCGGCGCGACGGAGCTTTTCGCTTGGTGAGCAAGGTGGCGAGTTGGCTGGTCGTGGTCACGACCGTGATCGTCGGACTCGCGATGGTGGTTTTCTGGAATGCGGAATCTGCCATCGCGCTGGCTTCGCGGTGGGGCGTCGCGGAGGAAACGGGCCGTCGCCTGCTGCTCGGTGCCGATCTGGCCGTGATTCTCTTCCCCTATCTGATCTTTGTCTGCCTTTCGGCGGCGTTCAGTGCGGCCTGCCAGGTGCTCGGTCGCTTTGCGGAACCGGCGCTGTCCCCGATCTGGCTGAATGTGGCGATTCTGGGGGCGCTCGGGCTCGGGGCCTGGTGGGCCTGGGATTCGGCCGCCCGGATGCAGCTGCTGTGCGTGGCAGTGCTGGTGGGTGGCTTTTGGCAAATGGCGGTGCCGGCCACCGTCTTGTGGCGCGAGGGTTGGCGACCGGTGTTCGATTTGCGCCCCGATGAACGCGTGCGCGAGATCTTGCGGTTAATGGGGCCAACCGTCATCGGGTCGGCGATTTATCTGATCAACATTTCGGTTTCCCGGTTCCTCGGCCTGTCGCTCAACGACAGCGCGGCGGCGGTGCTCAATCTGGCGACCCGCGTGATGGAACTGCCGATCGGGGTTTTCACCATCGCCATCGCCACGGTGGTTTTTCCGCTCATCGCGCGCCACGCGGCGCGGGAGGACTGGCCGGCGCTCACCGCGAGTTACCACAAGGGGCTGCGGCTGGTGCTGGTGATCAACATTCCCGCGGCGGCCGGGTTGGTGCTGTTGAGTGAACCCATCACGCGCTTGCTCTTCGAGCGCGGGGCGTTTCAAGCCGCCGATACCCGCCTGATGACGCCGGTGCTGGCAGTTTATGCGCTGGGGTTGCCGTTTCTCTCGTTCACGAGTCTGGCGCTGCGGGGCTTCTACGCGTTGCGCGACACGGCGACGCCGGTGCGTGCGGCCGCCTTGAGCTTTGTCGTCAATCTTGTCCTGAGTCTGCTCTTGATGGGCCCGCTTTCGACGGTGGGACTGGCGCTCGCCAGCACGATCGCGGTGTTCGTGCAGATGGTTTTCCTGCAGGTGTATCTCGGACGAAAGCATGCCGGGTTTGCGCTCGCGGGACTGCTGCCGAATCTCGGCAAGATCGCGCTCGCGACGATGCTGATGAGCCTGCTGGTGTGGGGCGGAAACCGGTTCGTTGGAACTTGGGCGCTGGCCGGCAAGCTGCCCGATGTGCTGGTGGTGGTGCTGGTGATTCCGTTGGCGGCGGCGCTGTATGGCGCGGCGCTCTGGTGGCTGCGCATCGAAGGCCGGGACGAGTTGGCCCAAGTCCTCGATCGGGTCCGGGCGAAATTGAGCGGCAAGACCAAGGTCGGTTGAGCCAAGATCCGTGCGCGGGCCCGGTCCCGGGTTGCGCTCGCCGCTGATTTGCGCAAATTGCGCGGCATGAGCACGACTCCCATGGCGAAGCACAACGTGGCGGCAAAGCGCTATGAGATTGAAATCGACGGCAAGTTGGCGGTGGCCGATTACGAGATGCGGGATGGCAAGCAGGTCTTCACGCACACGTTGGTTCCGCCCGAACTGCGCGGCCGGGGTCTGGCGGAGGTGCTGGT
>JAUXOH010000423.1 GCA_030682505.1 Candidatus Didemnitutus sp.
CCACGCCCAACCGCTGCCAAATCGCGCCAGCGCTGCCTTGGCAAAGGCCGTTTGGAAATTCTCGATGCTGCCAAAATCGGCCATAATCCGACTCGCGATCCCGCCGCTCAACTCGGAGCCGCGCGGCGCAAGCACGGACCAGAAAAGCGTGTGGTTGGCATGCCCACCGACGTTATTCCGCAATCCCGTGCGGATCTCTTCGGGAACCGCCGCCAGGTCACGCAAGATCCCGTCTGGGCCTCGGGCCAGCAATTCCGGATGTGGCTCCAGCAACCGCCGGGCGTGGTTGATGTAGCCCTGGTGATGTTTGGTATGGTGAATCTCCATCGTTCGCGCGTCGATGTGCGGCTCGAGCGCATCATAGGCGAACGCCAGAGCCGGAAGACTCCATTCCGCTGCTCCCGGATGGGCGGGAAAAACGGCAGCGTGGCTCCGTCCGATAACTGCCGCCATCCCGACCAAGGCGGCGCCGGCACCAAATGTCTTGAGCGCCTCGCGACGCGTTACCTCGTGGCTGGGCTGGTTCATCCCCGCACCATGGCTGATTTCACCCGCGGCCGCAAGGAGCAGACTGCAGGCAAATCCGGCTCAAGCTCGCACGGTCATCGACCCATCCTCAGTGATCGCCTTCTGAATCGCACCAAAGATCACGTTTACCTCCTCATCGGTGAGCGTGCGTTCGCCGGAACGGAAAGAGAGGCCGAAAGCCAGGCTCTTCTTTCCCTCGGGCAGGCCTGCGCCTTGATAAACGTCGAAAGCGTCGACCGATTCGACCGCGAACTTTCCACTGGCCGCTTGGCGCGCCACCTTGAGGAGCTGCTTGCGCACATCCTCGGCATGCCGGTCCACATCAACGACCAGGGCGAGATCGCGCAATGCCGCCGGGTAGAGACTAAAATTTTGGAAACGCCGATGTCCGGTCTCGGGGGTCAGCTTTTCCGGCAAGATCGCGAACATTCCCGCCCAGACTTTGCCCTCCACCCCGGCGGCCCGAACCATTGCAATGTTGAGCAATCCGAACCGGGCGGTCCAACCCGCCTTCATCTCACCGGCTGCAGCCGCGTGCCCTTCCTGCCAGCCCCAGTAGGAACCCGTCACGGGCACCAGCGGTTGCGCGGAAAGATTGAGCCCCGCCTGCGTCATGAGGATCTCCACATGGCGCTTCACCTGGTAAAAATCGGGTTCTTCGCGTTCCAGCCAACTCCGCTCCTTGGGATCATGCGCGAGCACGAAGCCCACCCCGACGCATTCATGCACGGTGCCGTTGATTTCCATGAACACCCGGCCGGTCTCGCACAAACGCGAGACCGTGTTGCCCCGGGCTTGATTCAATTTCAGTGACTCGAGCAGACCAAGAATCAGCGTCGGGCGCAGGCTCGCCTGATCTTCGACAAAGGGATTGGCGAGGGCGAGTTCCTGCGCTGCGGCATCGGACACCCACGTCTTGAGCTCCTTGGAAGGGCGCAGCGTATAATTGACGCACTCGTGAAAATGCTGGCCGACCAGGTAATCGGTAACCTTGCGGTTGTAGATCACGATCGGGTCATCGTCGCCATCGACCAAAGCCGGCCCAACCGCCGGAGCCGCCGGCACTTTTTCGGTGCCGTAAATGCGCAACACTTCCTCGACGAGATCAATCGGCCGATCGAGATCTCCGCGGTAGCTGGGAATATCGATCGTCCACTCGGTGGTGCCGTCCTCCAGTTCACCCTCGCCCACGATGGCGAGATTCAGCGCCTTGAGCGCCTCGGCCATCGCGGAGTCAGCAATGTGGAAGCCGAGCTTTTGGCGGATGTAGTTCGGTGTGACCTTGATCTCGCGCGACCACGGCTGGACACCGCCCACTTGGAACGACGGACCGACGACCGTGCCACCGGCGGTTTCCAGCAACAGATCCACCGCGCGCTGCGCCGCCTCGAGGGTGCCGTGCGGATCCACTCCGCGCTCGAACCGATACGAGGCATCCGATTGCAGGCCGAGCCGGCGGGAAGTCCACCGCACGGACTGCGGACGAAAATGCGCGGCCTCCAAAATGATATCCGTCGTCGTGGCATCGACCTCGGCATTGGCCCCGCCCATGATTCCGGCCACCACCAAGGGATTCTTCTCATCGGCAATCAGGAGCATCCGACTGTTCAGTTGGCGCTCCTTGCCATCGAGCGTGGTGAGCTTCTCGCCGTCAACCGCGCGGCGAACGACAATCTTGCGACCGCCAATTTTCTTCGCGTCGAACACATGCAACGGCTGCCCGAGCTCGAGCATCACATAATTGCCCACGTCGACGAGGTTGTTGATCGGTCGCAGCCCGATCGCCTTCAGGCGGTCCTGCATCCACGCGGGACTCGGCCCCACCTTCACCCCCGCAATCGCAATCCCGACGTAGAGCGGGCAATCCTCGGTCGCTTCGACGCGAACCTCGGAGAGAATGTCCGGCCGGTGCCCTTGGGTTTCCGTACGGAACTTGATCTCGGGAAACTTGACGTCCCGGCGGAACCACGCGGCGATTTCGCGGGCAATGCCGATGTGGCTGATGGCATCCGGGCGGTTCGGCGTGATTTCCACGTCAAACACCGTGTCACCCGGAGGCAGCACGTCGTTGATCGCCGCACCGATCGCGATGCTCGGATCGAGAATCAGCAACCCATCGTGATCATCACCCAGCCCGAGTTCATCCGGCGAGCACATCATCCCATCGGATTGCTGACCGCGAATCTTGGACTGCTTGATGGTGAAATTGCCCGGCAGCACCGCCCCCGGGATCGCGACCGGCACGCGGTTGCCCACGTCGCAATTGAACGCGCCGCAGACAATCGTGCGCACCCCGCCGTGGGCCGCACCCACGTCGACGGTACACACCGAGAGCTTGTCCGCATTCGGATGCTTTTCGCGGGTCTTGATTTCGCCGACCATGACATTTTGCAATGCCGGCAGTCCGGCCGACTGCACGCCCTCGACCTCGAAGCCCACGAAGGTGATCGCGTGCTGCAGTTCGTCAATGGAGACGCCGTCAAGGTTGACGTATTGCTTAAGCCAATTGAGAGAGATTTTCACTGGAGAATGGGGCGCACCGGGACCGCGACGTTGGTTCAGGCAAATTGTTTCAGAAAGCGGACATCATTCTGGTAGAAGTAGCGGATGTCATCGATGCCATAGACCAGCATCGCGAGGCGCTCGAGACCCATGCCAAAGGCGTAACCACTCCAAACCTCGGGATCGTAGCCGACAGCTTCGAAAACGGACGGATCAACCATGCCGCAGCCGCCGATTTCGATCCAATCCTTGTTCACCTTCAGCAGATGTTTGGCCGAAAGATCGACCTCGAAGGAGGGTTCCGTGTAACCGAAATAGTGCGGGCGGAAACGCGTTTTTGTGTCCTTGCCGAGCAAAGACGCGAAGATGTAATCGAGCAGCGCCTTCAGGTCGCGCACCGTGACATTCTTGTCGACGTAGAGACACTCCAGTTGATGGAAATTCGCACTGTGCGTGGCGTCAGTCGTATCGCGGCGATAGACGCGACCCGGCGAGACGATCCGAATCGGCGGCTGCCCCTTGAGCATCGTGCGGATTTGCACCGACGACGTATGGGTGCGGAGGAGATACTTCTCCCCATCGACCTTCTTCGTGACATTGCCGAAACGCGCGGCATCGGGAAAATAGAACGTGTCCTTGGCATCGCGGGCCGGGTGATCGGCGGGCGTGTTGAGCGCGTCGAAACAATAGTACTCTGTTTCCACCTCCGGCCCTTCGACCACGGTGAAGCCGGTCTTGCGCAAGATGCGGCACATCTCTTCGCGCACGAGCGTGAGAGGATGAAACGTGCCCGGGCCGGCGTCGGGTGACGGGAGCGTCGGATCAATGGCGGGGCCGACTTGCGCCGCGATTTCCGCGTTGGCGATGCGTTGCAGGGCGGCGTCGAGCTGCACTTGCAACCGTCCCTTGCTCTCGTTGATCAGTTTGCCCATCGCAGGGCGTTCATCCTTCGGCACGGTGCCGAGTTGCTTCATCAGCGCGGTAAACTCGCCATGCGGTCCGACATAGCGGGCCTTGGTGGCTTCGAATTCCGCCCGATTCTTCAACGTCGCCAGCTCGGCGGGCGCTTTGGCGAGGATTGCGTTCAGGGTGTCTTGCATCGAAAAAAGAAAAAGGACGGGTGCTGGAAGCAGCCCGTCCTTCAAGGAAGTGGTTTGGAAACCGGAAGGCGAGCCTGCGTTAGCCGGCTCGCGTGGAGAGGACTCAGGCCTGGGTGGCCTTGGTCTTCAACGCGTCCTGGGCTCTTTTGACCAGGGAGGTAAACGCCACGGGATCGGCAATCGCGAGCTCGGAGAGCGAGCGGCGGTCGAGCGTGATGTTGGCGACCTTCATGCCTTCAATGAAGCGGCTGTAGGTGATGCCTGCCTCGCGGCACGCCGCATTCAAGCGCACGATCCAAAGGCCACGCATGTTGCCCTTCTTCTTCTTGCGATCGATGTAGGCGTATTGCCAAGCGTGTTGCACCGCGTCTTTCGCGTAGCGGAACAGCTTCGATTTGTTGCCGAAATAGCCCTTGGCGTATTTCAGGACCTTTTTATGCCGCTTACGGGAAGCGGGGGAGTTTGTTGCACGAGCCATGTTTTTAGTGGTTGGGTTTGGTCGCCGGCGGGTCGGTTCGTTGAGAGGTCACCCGCCTGGCGTAGTTATGTTTTCGCTTCGGCTGCCTTAACGGAGCCCAAAGGGCAGACAGCGCTTGAGCGGCTTGGCATGGCCTGGCGCCACCAGCTTGTCGCGAGAAGCACGGCGCTTGGCCTTGGTGCTTTTGGCGGCGAGCAAGTGACGGAAGCCCGGCGTGCGCCGGATCAGCTTGCCCGTACCGGACAATTTGAAGCGCTTGGCGACTGATTTCTTGGTCTTTTGCATGACGATGAGCGGACGAAAACAGAGAGGCCGCGCACCGTTGGCAAGGGGAAACTT
>JAUXOH010000425.1 GCA_030682505.1 Candidatus Didemnitutus sp.
GAGATCTGCCAGATCACCGATCGCCATGGTGGTGTGTGTACGATCGGTTCCTGCACCACGAAGCCCGGCATTGTCACCAGCGTGGTCGCGGAATGCCGGATCACGCTCGACCAGCGCCACCTCGACGGCAGGGCGCTCAACAAGATGCTGGCCGAGGCGAAGGCGGCCAGCGAGCGCTTCGCCGCCGAGGGCAAGGTGCGCGTGACGTGGGAGCGCTTGTGGGAGATTGCGCCCATTCCGTTTCACGCCGAGTTGATTGATTTCTGCGACGAAGCGATCAAGGAAACCTGCCCAACGTCGCACCGGCTGCCCTCGGGTCCCTTGCACGATGCGGCGGAGGTGGCCCGGGCGGGTGTGCCGACGGTGATGATGTTTGTGCAGAGCCTGCATGGCATCAGTCACAACAAGATCGAGGACACCAAGGAGGAACACCTCGCCCAGTGCGTGGTCGCGTTTGATCGGCTGGCGGAAAAGACCATCGCTTGGATCGCCAAGCGTTGAGCGGCGCGAGGGAGCAGGTGTTTGGCCGCGGACGAGACTAGCTGAGCGCGTTCCGCAAGGCCCGGGCCTCGGCCAGCAATTCGTGAGCGGCGGTGAGAACGTCGGAGGACGAGTTGGATTTATCCCGGGCGGTCAACGTCTCTTCGGTCTCGATTGGAATGTTTTGATCGTCGGGTTCGCCGAGACCGGCCTCGCGGAATCTCCGGAGCCGGCGGAGAATCAAGTCACGCACCTCTTCCGCATTCTCGATACTGTGAAAGATTCCCATGTGCAAAGAGTCGGCGAGATTCTCGTGGTCCTTCTGGCCGCCTCCACCGCCGGCGGATTGCACGCGCACATCGGCGAGACCGAGCCAGCGTTGCAATGGCCCCTGACTCACCTCCACTTGCTGGAGGTTGGCAAAACTCATGGTTGATTCCCGGACCGAAAGCAGGCCGATACGGATGCGCAGGCTGCGATCGGTGACAATATACCAGTGCTGCTCGAACTCGAGGCGCACGGCGGCGAAACTAAACGGGATCTGGGCAATGAACAGCAGCAGAGCGCCGTATTCGAAGACGTGCAGCAGTGGGATGATCCAAGTCGGCCAGCGCGCGAGCATGCGCACGAAGCCTTCTTTTCCTTGGCGCTCGGCTTTGCTGCGCTTTTTGGCCGTGGACGGGGGCGGCGGTTCGGTCTCGGCGACGGTCGCGGCAACTTCGGGAGGCGGCGTCGCCGCGGCGGTGATCTGCTGGCGCTGGGTATTCTTGACGACGGTCGAGCGGACTTCATCCGCCTCCGTGATGAGAAAATTCAGCATCACGAACGAGAAGGCAATGCCGACGGCGGCGCCGATTTGGGTGAAGACCCAGCGGATCACGCGCAGCTTGTAGTAGTTGCGACCGGCGCGGAAGACGCGGATGGACCCGGGCGCACCCGACGGTGGCTCCGGCTCGTGCGGCACACGGACGAGGCGCAGCACTTGCTGACTGAACCAGTTAAACATCGCTTCGCTCTCCCGCCCCGGGGGTGCGGTCGGCCAGCGCCAGCCGGGTGGCGCGCAATTCGTGCGCGACCTCGCGCAGGGCGGCGGCCAATTCGCCCTCATTGACCGTGGCGGCCGCTGGGGCGCTGCCCGGGGCGCTCGAGACTGCGGGCGCCCCGTGGTCCTTCACGCCGCGCATCTTCAAATACAGAAAATCACGGACGGCCTCGAACTCCTTGATGCCTTCGAGGGTCATTTCGGCGCCGGCATTGCCGCTGGCGGTTTGGACCATGATCTTGGCGAGGCCGAGCCAGCGTTCGACAATGTTGGACTTGAGATGGATGTCCTGGATGCGCGCGTAGTTGATGATGACTTCGCGGCGAAAGAGAATGCCCCACCGCATGGAGATGCCCTCGTCGGTGAACCGATAGCGCAGCGTGTGATAGCGGAACCACGCGGGCAGGATCAGAAAGGGCAGCGCCGGCGGGAAGGCGCAACAGCTGATCAGGTAATATTTCCAGAGATCGGCGTGCGGCCGCTCGATGGCCAGAATCGCGGCGTCGTGGGGAGGCGGGTTCACGGCAGCGATAGATGACGACTTTCCCGCGCGCGACAATCACGCAGGTGCGGACGGTCGCCAGACCGGGGCGAACGGCTGCCCGCTCAGACGGTGTATTCCGCCCAACTGGAACTCGTTTCGGTGACGAGCACCCGCTCCACTCGCACGCTCGGCAGAATGACGTAGGAGGCCGAGGGCGTGGCCGTTTCGCGCGCCAAGCGGACCGTGAATTCATCAAAAATCGCCTTGGCCATCACTTCGCTGGTCGGATCGGTGTCCTGAAAGGCGATGACGCGCTCGCCGTAGGTCGCGGTGAGCGCAGCAAAGTTGGGATCGGAGGTATTGACGGCGAGGGCGTGGTCCCAGCGATCGAGGAATGCCTCCAGCAATCGTTTCACGGCCTTGAAATCGCACACCATGTCGTTCGCATCGAGTTCATCGGCGGCGAGCACGACCTCGACCTTGCGGCTGTGGCCGTGGGGGAAACGGCATTTTTCCGGGTGCTTGCTGAGCAAATGGCCGCTCTCGATCTCAAAGGTCTTGCCGATGCGGAAGGGCATGTCGTCAGACCACCTTGGAGAAACCGGTGCGTTGCTTCGAAAGATGCGCGTCGAAGCGCATGGCGATGATGCGGACGAAAAGTCGGCCGAGGGGCGTGATTTCGATTCCGTCCTCGCGCCGGGTCAGCAGGCCGTCGGCCTCCAAATCGCCCAGACCGCCAAGTTCGGCGGCAAAGGTGGTGGCGAAATCGAGCCCGAGCTGCTGCGAAAGGCGGGCAAAGTCGATGCTGCGGGCGCACATGATGTCCGTGATGATCGTGCGCCGGCGCTGGTCATCCTCGGTCAGCAGGTAGCCCCGCTCAATCGGCAGGCGACCGGCGGTGATGGCGTCGGCGTATTCCGGCAGGTCCTTGTAATTCTGGCGGAACGAACCGTCGGTCTGCGAAATGGAGGACATGCCGAATCCGTAGAGCGAGGCACCGGCGCGGGTCGTGTAGCCTTGGAAATTGCGGTGGAGCGTGCCCTCGGCGAAGGCGATCGCCAGTTCGTCCTCCGGGCGGGCGAAGTGATCCATGCCGACCTGCGCGTAACCGGCGGCGACGAGGCGATGCGTCGCCGTCGAGAGCATCGCGAGTTTCTCCTCCGTGGTCGGGAGCTGCTGGCGGTCATCAAAAATCTTCTGCGCGGGCTTGATCCACGGCACATGCGCATAGCTGAACACGGCGAGTCGGTCGGGATTGAGCGCGATGACCTCGTCGAGGGACTTGGCGAACGAAGCGTTGGTCTGCAGGGGCAGACCGTAGATGAGGTCGATGCTGACGGATTGGTAACCCGCCTCGCGCAGCCAATCGACGGCCTGCTTGGTCAGCGCCAACGGCTGCCAGCGGTGGATCGCGACCTGCACTTCCGGGTTGGTGTCCTGCACGCCGAGTGAGGCGCGGTTGCAACCGAGGCGGCGGAACGCAGCGACGTGCTCCTTGGTCAGGCGGCGCGGATCGATTTCCACCGAAATTTCGGCGTCGGCCGAAAAAGTGAAGATGCCATGGATGGCACGGGCGAGCCGGTCGATCTCGACCGGGGGCAGGAAAGTCGGCGTGCCGCCGCCGAAATGCAACTGTGTGACGGGCCGGCGCGTGTCGAGGAGGGGCGCGGTCAGCTCGAGCTCCTTGATCAGGAGATCGACGTATTCGCCGGCCGAGGCGAGGCGACGGGTGATGACCGTGTTGCAGCCGCAATACCAACAAAGCGACTCGCAGAACGGGAGGTGGAAATACAGCGAGAACGGCGTCGAGCCGTCCGCGTTGTCGCGTTTGACCTCGGTCAGCAGCGCCGTCCGGTCAATCGCGTCCGAAAATTGGGGCGCGGTTGGGTAGGACGTGTAGCGGGGTCCGGGTATGTTGTATTTGCGAACCAGCTCGAGGGCGGGTTCGACAGCAGGAGAGACGGTGCAGCGTGGAGACACCATGATGGGGCTGAGCATAACCGAACCGGGGGTTCCGGGCTGCGCATCTGTTGCTCTAATCCTTGCCTGATCTTGGTGGTTTGGCTTGGGGAGCGACATCTTGGTCTCGATCGCCGACCTCAGGCGGAGAAGAACTGCTGGATCCGCAGGAGCGACTGGATCAGGCGCTCGATCTCGTCCTCGGTATTGTAGAGGTAGAAGCTGGCGCGGGAGGTGGACATGAGGCCGAGCTTGCGCATCAGAGGCTGGTTGCAGTGGTGTCCGCCCCGCAACGCGATGCCATCGCGGTCGGCCAAGGTGACCACATCGTGGGCATGCGCCCCGGGGATGGCGAAACTCACGACGCCGCTGCGGTGCTGCGCCGGGCCGAGCACGCGGATGCCCGGGATTTCCGCCTGAATGCGCTGGTAGGCGAGGGCGGCGAGTTTTTCGTCGTGTCGGGCGATGGCCTCGCGACCGAGCTCGTCGAGGTAATCCATGGCGCGGGCCAGGGCGATGGCGTCGGCAATATTGGGCGTGCCCGCCTCGAATTTCTGCGGCGCCGGGGCCCACTTGCTTTCAAAAAAGTCGACGGAGGAAATCATGGAGCCGCCGCCGCGGTAGGGCGGCATGGCTTGGAGGAGCGCCTCGCGGCCGTAGAGCACCCCGATGCCGGTCGGGCCGCACATTTTGTGACCGGAGAGGACGAGGAAGTCGCAATCCATCGCCCGCACGTCGAGCGGCATGTGGCCGGCGCTTTGGGCGGCATCGACGAGCGTCAGGGCGCCGATTTTTTTCGCCGCGGCGCAGAGTTCGGCGGCGGGATTGATCACGCCCAGCGTGTTGGAAACGTGCGTAAAGGCGAAGAGCTTCACGTCGGATGTGAGAACCTCGGGCAGTTTGCCCAGGTCGAGCAGACCGGTGTCGCCCGCGACGATGGGCAAGAAGCGCAGTTTGGCGCCGGTGCGCCGGGCGAGGAGTTGCCACGGCACGAGGTTGGAGTGGTGCTCCATCTCGGTGAGCAGGATCACGTCGCCTGCCTTCAGGTGTTCGTCGCCCCAGGCGTTGGCCACGAGGTTGATACCGTCGGTGGTGCCGGCGGTGAAGACGATCTCGGACGCGGAAGCGGCGTTGAGGAATTTGGCGCTGCGTTCGCGGGCGGCCTCGTAGGCGAAGGTGGCGCGCATCGAGAGCGCGTGAATGCCCCGGTGCACATTGGCGTTATCCTCGCGGTAATAGGTGCTGAGGGCATCTATCACGCATTGGGGCTTCTGCGACGTCGCGGCGTTGTCGAGATAGAGCAGCGGCTGGCCGTTGATTTGCTGATTCAGGATCGGGAAATCAGCGCGAATGGTATTCCAGGCAGGAGACATCGAAAAGGAGCGGGGAGTAGGAAGTAAGCAGCGCAGGGAGGAGCGTGGTCCGGGGTTTGCCCCCGACGGATCGGGGACCGGCCCCGACGACCGGAAAAATCTCAGTCGCTGCCTTTCTCGGTGGTGATGAGTTGGGCGTCGCCCTTGGCGGCGTTGAGCGCGGCGTGCCAGCTGAGCGTGGCGCATTTGATCCGGGCCGGAAACTGGTGCACGCCGGCGAGCGCACTGAGATCGGAAAGTTCGTCGTCCTTCACGTCACCGGTGGTGATGAGCTTGATGACGTTGCCGGTGATGGCCTCGGCTTCGGCGACGGTTTGGCCTTTGAGATTGAGCGTCATGAGCGAGGCGGAGGCCTGCGAGATCGCGCAGCCGCTGCCTTGAAAGCTGATGTCGGCGATGCGGTCGCCTTCCAGCTGCACATAGACGGTGATTTCGTCGCCACAGAGCGGATTGTTGCCGGAACCGACGCGATTGGCGGTGGGCAAGACCTGATAATTCCGCGGGCGGCGGTTATGGTCGAGAATGACGGATTGGTAGAGGTCGGTAAGGTCGTGCATCGTCCGGCGGCGTGGAAAAGTGACGCTAGGTGGTGCGTTCGGTTTGGCAAACAGACTTTCCGTCACCGACCCTCCCCGGATCGGGCAGCCGGGAGATTGGCTCAGGACTGGGCGTCGTCAGGAGGGGAAAGGGAATCGAGCATGCGCGCAATCAGGTGGCGCGCCCGGACCGCGCCGCCGAGGCGCAGATTCTGGCGATCGGCGACGACCGGGAGGGTCTTGAAGCCGTGTTCCCGAAAGGCGGAGGCCGCCACGATGGCCGAGTCAGCTTCGGTCGGGGCCACGGGATTTTTGGTCATGAATTCGCTGACCGGCGTGTCCTGGGCCGGCCGTCGCCCTGCACCCGCAGGAGATCGGTGATCGTGATCATTCGCTCCAAGCAGCCTTCCGGGGACGCGACGGAGCGTGCTGCCGTGGAACTGGAGGCGAAGAGTCGCGTGACCGTCTTCAATGTCGCGCCGGGCTCGAGCAGAGGCTCCGGC
>JAUXOH010000426.1 GCA_030682505.1 Candidatus Didemnitutus sp.
CCACGCCATCCGCAACCCGTGGATCTTTCGCCAAACGCGTGAATTCATCGCGGGACGACCGGTTTTCGCGCCCACCCTCCGGGACGTTCATGGTTACATCAAGCTGCTCTATGAGGAGACCAAGCAGCCCGAGTTTCCCGAGCAGGCGCATGTCTCCAAAATGAAGAAGTACCTGAATTTTGTGGGCCAGAGCGTGGATCCGCAGGGTGCATTTCTTCACGAGATGCGCCGTGCCATGACCGAGACCGAACTGTTCGCGGTGTGCGACCGGCACTTGCTCACTTCGCCGGATACCCTCTTTGCCGACGAGCCTTACGCCGGCGTCATTGCTCGGCCAAATTGCGAAACGCCCGACCAAGGATGTTCGCTCGATTCGATTACCGCCTGAGCGGCCCTCCGTTTTCGTTCCGGCGCCCGTTATTCCAGTCCGAGGGCCTTTCGCCCGTGAGCTGAAATCATCTGGGGCGCCCACTGGGGATCCCAGACGATGTGCACCTCGGCTTTTTCCACCTCCGGCAACGCCGCGATCTTTGACCGCGCGTCCTCGGCAATCACCGGTCCCATGCCGCAACCTGGCGCGGTCAGGGTCATCTTTACTTGGACATGGTGCTTTCCGGCGGCAGTTTTTTCCACCGCCAGGTCATAAACCAGACCAAGGTCGACAATGTTCACCGGGATCTCGGGATCGAAACACGTCTTGAGCGCATCCCACACGACTTGTTCGCTGAACTCCCCCGCTGCCGCGACCGCCGACTCTTCCGTCGGCGTGAAATCTTTGAGGGCGTCAACGTTCTCGCGGGCGATGCGAAAGAGACCCTGTTCGGTCCGCACCGTCACGTTGCCACCCAGCGTCTGGGTGATGAACACATTCAGCCCGGACGGCAGCACGACGCGATCACCCGCGGGGATGGCAGTGGCCGCGCAGTCGCGGAGCAAAGTGTGATCTTGGGACATGCCAGAAGGATGCACGCGCCGGCACCGGGCGCAAGCGCCGTAGCGAAGTTGCGGAGGTTACTTCAGGCGGAGATCAAACGGCAACCGGGCATAGACGCCGCGCGGATCGTTGAACTGATTGAGCACGCTCAATTGTTCCGTCGTTTCGCGCACCATCAACCCCAGCGGGCCGCTCAACGCCTGCTCCCGCCGTTTCCCCTCGATTGCTTCCGTCAAGGCCTCCGCAAACAGTTTTTTCCGCGGATATTCGACGACGCGGAAATTATTCCCCAGTTCGGCTTTCTCCGCCGCGTAGTTGATCGCCGCGGAAAGCCCGCCCAACTCGTCGACCAAGCCAAGCGACAACGCTTCCTTCCCCGACCAGACGCGACCTTGGGCAATCTCCTCCACCACCGCGCGGTCGAGTTTTCGCGACTCCACCACCTTGCTGGTGAACTCCTCGTAGATCCAATCCACGAACGATTGGAAGAGAGCAAGCTCGTCTTCCGTCTTGGGGCGCACCACGGTCGTGGCATCGGCAAACTTGCCCGTCTTGACGGTATCAAAAGTCAGCCCGAGCTTCTCCGTCATGAGTCCTTGGAAATTCAGAAACATGCCAAACACCCCGATCGAACCGGTGATGGTCGTCGGCTCGGCAAAGATGCGATCACTGTAGGTGGAGATCCAATACCCCCCGGAAGCCGCGACCGTGCCCATCGAAACAACGACCGGCTTCACTTGCTGGGTCAGTCGAACTTCGCGCTGGATCATCTCCGATGCCGATGCACTCCCTCCGGGGCTGTTGACCCGCAACACGATCGCCTTCACTTGGTCATTGAGGCGCAATTCGCGAAGCTGGCGTGCCACTTTCTCGCCGTAGACCGTGGCCTCTTCGTGGCCATCTCCGTCCACGATCACTCCCTCGGCATAGACAATGCCAAGCCGACCGCGGGCCGTGAGCTCAACCTTCTTGTCGCTCCGGCGGTGGGCAACGAGGCCGTCGCCGGAGACGAGCTTGGCATAATCTTTCAGGCCAATCTGCTTGAAGGTCTCCTTCTTTCCGGCGCGACCGGTATCAGCTTTCAGATCCTCAAGCACGACGTCCCAATAGGCAACCCGGTCGACCAACTTGAGTGCCAGCGCGGGCTCGGCGCGCAGAAATCCATTTTCGTCCACTGCCTTCTGCAAATCGCCAAACTTGAGCGACCGCGCCCCCTCGATCGAACCCACCAGTTCCAACCAGAGGTCATCGATCAATTTCTGGGTTTGCGCGCGATTTTCCGGACTCATGTCGGTGCGCGTGAACGGCTCCACGGCCGCCTTGTATTTGCCCACCCGCGTGACTTGCACGCCGATGCCAAATTTCTCAAAGGCCTTGGCAAAGAACATCGGTTGGGACGCGAGACCGGGCATCAGGATTGCGCCGTAGGGATCCAAGGTTATTTCGCTGGCCACTGACGAGAGGTAGAAGTCACGCGTGGTCGCATAGGTCAAATAGGCCTTGATCGGCTTCCCGCTCTTCCGGAAGGCCAGCAGCGCCTCGCGCACCTCGCGGAGGGCGGCATACCCGGAGCCATAGCCCTGCGGTTCCAACTGGCCGCGCAGAAAAATACCGGCAATGTCCTCGTCGGAAGTGGCGGCTTCAATCGCGCGGGTGACCTGACGCAATTGCAGGTGGCGTCCTCCCCGCCCACCGAAGGCCTCGGCGAGCTCGGCGAGTCCCTCCATTTGCTCCGGGGAATCCTGAATATTGACCGCCAGATCAACCACGAGGTAGGCACCCTTGGGCACGTGCACTGGCTTGTCTCCCAGCGCCGCCAATGCCCCCAGAGCAATCAGCGCGATGACCAAGGCACCGCCGCAAAAAACCAGCAGGGCGGAAAGTGTCGCAAAAAACGAGGTGAAGAAGTTCTTCATGCTCAGAAATTAGCCTGAGTTCCCGAGCGGGCCAGCGAAAACTGTTTTCCGGCCCCGGGCTGGGATCAGCGGCGCCGATCCTCCATCAGCGGCATACCCCGAGAATTCTGCTTAGAATACAAGCCTTGTGCCGATTACGCGGGGCGGTAGCTTAAATGCTCCTCCCGCACCCCATGAGCGACAAGAAAGACCTGCTCA
>JAUXOH010000427.1 GCA_030682505.1 Candidatus Didemnitutus sp.
GGCCGATGCCGTCGTCCTCGCGCCACTGGATGAAGTCGGTGGCGACTCCGCCCTGCATGATGAAGTCCTCGACGAGATGGCCGACCTCGTTGTCGACGAAGGCGGTGCAGACGGCCGTCTTGTAGCCGAAGCATTTGCGCAGGCCGCGCGAAGTGTTGTATTCGCCGCCGCCCTCCCACGCGGTGAAGCCGCGCGCAGTGCGGATGCGACCCTCGCCGGGGTCGAGGCGCAGCATGACCTCGCCGAGCGAGATCTGGTCATAGGCACATTCGGAGGCGGGACGGATTTTCAGGCTCATGGTGGTGAAGGGAAGGTTGGAGTGGGGCGGTTGGGTCAGTGTGTGACGGTCTGAAATGAAGCCGCTTCCAACTTGGCGTGGCCGGCTTCTGCGGCGAGTTCGTTGAGGGCGTCGAGCTCCGCCTGCGTGAAGAGCAGTCCGCCGGCGGCGGCGGTTTTCTTCGCCCAAGCGGCCTCGAGTTGGCCGGGCAGCAGGCAGCGGTCGTTGCCGTGGCCGAGGATGTCGTCGATCACGGCCTTGACGTTCTGCTGCTGGTTGCGGCCTTTGGCGAAGGCGCCGGAGCTGATGGCGTCGGGGTGGATGACTTGGAAGAAGAAGCAGCACGTGCCCTTGTCGCCCTCGGCCTGCGTCCAGCGGTTGCGCAGCGTCGGCAGTGAGCCGCCGACGAAGCCGGCCACGATCTCGTTGATCAAAGACAAACCGTAACCCTTGTGCGCGCCGAAGGGCATGAGGGACTTGGCCCGCTTCGGATCGGTGGTGACGGCGCCGTTTTCGTCAACGGCCGCGTCGGGCGGCAGCGACTTGCCTTCGCGGGCGAGTTGCTGGACGCGCCCCATGGCCACGACGGACGTGGCCCAGTCGATCACGATCGGATAGCCGATGGCGTCGGTGGTGGGGAAGCCCCACGAGTGCGGGTTGGTGCCGAGGGTGGGGAACTTGCCGCCGAAGGGCACGACCTCGGCGAGCGCCGCGGTGCAATTGGTGTAGGCGAGGTAACCTTTTTGCGCGGCGTCCATCACGTAGCCGCCGCCCCAGAGGTAGTGGAAGGCGTTGTCGACGGACACGGTGCCGACGCCGTATTGGTCGGCGAGCCGGATGGCTTCGGCCATCGCGCGGTAGGCGGTGGACTGGCCGAGCTTGCGGTTCGCGTTCCAGATCTTGGTGGCGGCGAAGCGGGTGGGCTTCTCCACAATCTGGGCGCCCGGCACGCAGCCCTGCGAGCCGGAGCCGAAGAGGTGGTCGAGGTGCAGCGCCTTGATCGCGTTGTGCGTGCGGATGCCGTGGCGCGTGGCCTCGGCGCAGAACCGCGCACCTTCCGCGGACTCGTCGGCGTGGAAACCGCGGTGGCGGTAGGCAGCCTCGACGAGCGCGTTGTGCGCGGTCTCGGGGACGATGAAGAAGGTTTCGGGCATGGGAAGCGGGCCGGTTGGCGCGCCGCGGCGCGGGGGCCGCGGGCGTGGATGAACGGATCAGGCCGTGTAGGTCTGCGACGTGGTCGAGCCGCCGCGACCGGTCCAGTTGGTGTGGAAGAACTCGCCGCGCGGCTTGTCGGTGCGCTCGTAGGTGTGCGCGCCGAAGTAGTCGCGCTGGGCCTGGAGGAGGTTGGCCGGCAGGCGCGCGGCGCGGTAGCCGTCGAAGTAGGCGAGGGCGGACGAGAGGCAGGGCACGGGAATGCCGAGCTGCGTGGCCTGCACGATGACGCGGCGCCAGGCGGCCTGACGGGTTTCGACGGCATCCTTGAAGAACGGGTCGACGAGCAGGTTGACGAGGTTGGGGTTGAGATCGAAGGCCTTCTTGATGTCGCTGAGGAAGGCCGAGCGGATGATGCAACCGCCGCGCCAAACGAGGGCGATGCCACCGTTGTTCAGCTTCCAGCCGTGCGTTTTGGCGGCGGCGCGCATCAGCTGGTAGCCCTGCGCGTAGCTGACGAGCTTCGAGGCGAAGAGCGCCTGCCGGAGGTCATCGACAAATTTCTTCCGGTCGCCGGAAAAGGTGCTGACGTCGGGCTTGATGAGCTTCGACGCGGCGACGCGCTCCTCCTTGGCGGCGGAGAGACAACGGGCGAAGACCGCCTCGCCGATCAGCGACAGCGGCATGCCGTCCTCGAGGGCGGCGACGACGGTCCACTTGCCGGTGCCCTTCTGGCCGGCGGCGTCGAGGATGACGTCGACGACCTCATTGCCCTGCTCGTCCTTGACGGCGAGGATGTCGCGCGTGATCTCGATCAGGTAGCTGTCGAGTTCGCCGCGGTTCCATTCCGCGAAGATATCGTGCATCTCGGCGTTGGTCAGTCCGGCGCCGCGGTGCATCAGGTCGTAGACTTCGCAAATCAGCTGCATGTCGCCGTATTCGATGCCGTTGTGGACCATCTTGACGAAGTGGCCCGCGCCGTCCCCACCGATCCACTCGCAGCAGGGTTCGCCGTCCGGCGTGCGCGCACAGATGGCCTGGAAGATGGGCTTGATGTGTTCCCACGCCGCAGCGCTGCCGCCCGGCATCATCGAGGGTCCGAGGAGCGCGCCTTCTTCGCCACCGGAGACGCCGGAACCGACGAAGAGGAAGCCCTTGCTCTCGACATATTTTGTCCGGCGGACGGTGTCGGGGAAGTGGCTGTTGCCGCCGTCGATCAGGATGTCGCGCGGGGAGAGCAGGGGCATGAGTTGCTCGATCAATTCGTCGATGGCGGGACCCGCCTTGACCAGCATGATGATCTTGCGCGGGCTCTTCAACGAGCCGACGAAATCGGCGAGGTTGGTGGCGCCGAAAAATTTCTTTCCCTTGGCGCGACCGTTGATGAATGCGTCCATCTTGGCCGCGGTTCGGTTGTAGACGGAGATCGGGAAGCCCTTGCTCTCGATGTTGAGGGCGAGGTTTTCGCCCATGACGGCGAGGCCGATCAGGCCGATTTCGGAGACGGGTGTGCTCATGATAATATTTGGCTGAAGGTGAAGGGAACGGGACCGCACCGGGGCGGATCAGAATTTGTTGGCTTGGGCGTGGGGCGCTTCGCCGGCGAGGAAGCGGGTGAGGTTTTCCACCGCGCAGGTGGCCTGGCGTTGCACGCTCTCGAACGTGCGCGAACCCACGTGCGGAGTGACAAGGCAGTTGGGCAACTTGAGGAGCGGGTGGTCGGCGGGCGGCGGCTCCTGGTCGAGCACGTCGGTGCCGTAACCGGCCACCTTGCCGGAATGGAGGGCGGTGACGAGGTCGGCCGTGTTGACGATCTCACCGCGCGCGCAATTCAGGATGATCACGCCGGGTTTCATCTTGGCGATGGAGGCGGTGCAGATCAGGTCGCGGGTCTCGGGAGTGAGATTGGTGTGGAGCGAGAGGTAGTCGGAGTCGGCGAGGATCTCGTCGATCGAGGCGGCGCGGGCCACGCCGTGCTGCGCGGCGAATTTCTCGTCCCAGTAGAGATCGAATCCGGTGGCCTCCATGCCGAAGGCGCGGGCGCGGATGGCGACCTCCTTGCCGATGCGGCCGAGGCCGATGATGCCGATCTTCTTGCCGAGCACCTCGTGGCCGGTCTTGCGCTTCCAACCGCCGGAGCGGGTTGAGTCGCAGTGGAAGAGGAGGTTCTTCTCGAGCGAGAGGAGGAGGAGGAACACATGCTCCGCGACGGTCGTGTGATTGACGCCCGGGGTGAACAGCACCGGGATCTTGCGTGCGGTGGCGGCGGCGACGTCGATCTTGTCGAGGCCGATGCCGTATTTGCTGATCACCTTCAGGCGCGGGGAGGATTTCGCGATCACCGCCTCGGTGATGGCGTCGTCGCCGCAGAGGAAGGCGTCAAACTGGCCGGCGAATTCGAGCATGCGCGACTCGGGCAGCGGACCGCGCTCGCCAACGACCTCGAGGCCGGCGGCGGCCAGCTTCTCGTGATGGATGCCGGGCGTATCTTGAAAGGAGGTGGTGGTGAGCAGGACGCGGGTCATGGCAGGGGGCGTTGAGGTTCAGGCCTTGGCGGCGGCGGCGACAAACTCCTTGGCGCGCGCGGTGATCGCGGCCCAGTCTTTGGCTTTGAGGGCGGCGGGTTGCACGAGGGAGCTGCCCGCGGCGGTTGCAAAGGCTCCGGCCTTGAGGAAATCGGCGACGGTCTCGGGCGTGACGCCGCCGGTAGGCATGACGTTGAGGTGGGGGAAGGGGGCCTTGATGGACTTGATGTAGGCCGGGCCAAAATACTCGGCCGGGAAAATCTTGATCACGTCTGCGCCCAGCTCAAACGAGTTGTAAGCCTCCGTGGGCGTGAGGGCACCACCGAGCACGGCGAGGCCCCGCTCCCGGCAGGCGGCGAGCACGGTGGGCCGAACGGAAGGCGTGACGATGAACTGCGCGCCGGCGGCCTGGGCCTCGGCGACCGTCGCGGCATCAAGCACCGTGCCCATGCCAAAAACCACGTCCGGCAATTCCTTGGCCGCCTTGGCCAGCACCGCGATTGCACCCGGCGTGGTCATGGTCAGCTCGATCACGGACAGTCCGCCCGCGGCCAAGGCGCGGGCACAGTCGA
>JAUXOH010000430.1 GCA_030682505.1 Candidatus Didemnitutus sp.
GGCCGGCGAGTTTGCCGTTGCTCTCCACGACCGGGAAGGTGCGGAAATCAAACCGCCGTTGATCGATCATCTGCAGCACGTCGCCGATCGTGGCGTCGGGCGCGACGGTGATCGGGTCCTGGATCAGTCCGTGGATGTGACGCTTCACCCGGGCGACCTCCTTGATCTGATCCTTAGGCTGCAGGTTGTAATGGATGAGCCCCAATCCGCCATTCAGGGCCATCGCGATGGCCATGCGCGACTCGGTCACCGTGTCCATATCCGACGAGATGACCGGAATCTGGAGCCGCAGGCCCTCCGCCAGCACGGTCGAGAGGTCGGCGTCCTTGGGCAGGATCTCGCTGTAGAGGGTCGCCAGCGAGACGTCGTCGTAGGTCAGCGCACTCGGGGCATGGGCGGAGAAAAAACGCTCAGCGGGCAGGTAAAATTCGGACTCGGCGGCAACGGGAGTGCTCATGGTGTTGCCATGAACGAAATATTCCCCCCCGCGCAAACCTCAACGAAAATTTGCCAAGACCGCGGGAGGGATTAGTGCTGGTGCGATGCGTTATCGCTTCAGCTTCAAGTCCTACCGGCGCGCGCTGCGTCTCCCGCTCCGCACGGCGCACGGCGCGTGGACCGAACGCGAGGGAATTTTCGTCCGGCTGGAGCGGGAAGACGGTCAAGTGGGTTTCGGGGAAATCGCTCCGCTGTCGTGGTTCGGCACCGAAACACTGGCGGAGGCCGGGGAAATTTGCCGGAAGCTGGGCGACGAGGTCACCGACGAATTGCTCGATGGGATCGAAACGCGTTTTGGCTGCGTGCGGTTTGCCCTCGCGGCGGCGCGCGCGCCGAATCTGGCTCCGGCGTCGCCTGAGCGTCGCCTGCCGGTGGCGGCCTTGCTGCCGGCCGGCCGCGCCGCCCTGCAGGTGCTGCCGGACAAACTCGCGGCCGGTTACCTGGGCCTGAAATGGAAAGTGGGGGTCGAACGGGCGGAGGACGAACTCGTCCTGCTCGACGACTTGCTGGCGATGTTGCCGGCCTATGTTCGCCTGCGGCTCGATGCCAACGGGGCGTGGGATCGTCGGACGGCCGAGCGTTGGCTGGCCGCCTGCGCCGAACGACCGGTGGAGTTTGTCGAACAGCCGGCCGCTGCGGACGACGATGACTTGTTGCTCGGCCTGGCCGAGGATTTTCCCGTGACGCTGGCGTTGGATGAATCCGTCACCGGACTCTCCGCCGCCCGCGAGTGGCAGGAGCGCGGCTGGCGGGGGGTTTTTGTCCTGAAACCCGCGCTGGCCGGTCCGCTGGACGAAATGACGACTTGGATCACCACGACCAAGCCCGACGTGGTTTTCTCGAGCGCCATTGAAACCGCCCTCGGTCGGGCGCAGGTGTTGCGCGCGATTTTCTCGGCGGACCTGACCCAGCGTGCCCTGGGGTTTGGCGTCGGGGACGTGTTCGGCGATTGGCAATGGGACGGGCCGCCCCTGGGACCCCTGCTCGATGCGACCTGGGGTGATGGCGTGAATCCGGAGGCCCTGTGGAACGCCGTGAACTAGCGCGTTTATTGGGGGCGGATCGGCCCGCCCGCTCACGTCGCCACGTGGTCTCCGAGTCGAATCCGGAGCGATTCATGGCGGCATTCGCGTCGGCCGCTGCCGGGGCCGGCGATGTCTTCCTCGGCAACCCCGCGTGGGGCGCGGCGGAGCGTGCGCAACTCGATGAACTGGCGGCGGCCGCAACCGCTGACGCGGACGATCAGTCCGGCTGGCTGATGATCCCTACCGGCGGCACCTCGGGGCGCTTGAAGTTGGCGCGCCACGACAGCCGGACGCTGTCCGCCGCGGTCAGCGGATTCACCGGTCATTTCGGTTTGCAGAAAGTGAATGCGGTGGGCGGTCTCCCGCTTCACCACGTGAGCGGATTGCTGGGGTGGCTGCGGTGCGCCCTCACCGGCGGGCTGTATTTGCCCGCCGACTGGAAGGAAATTGAGCAGGGGCTGCGGCCGGCGCTGAGGGAACTGGCCGATGGCTGGGTGATTTCCCTCGTGCCCACGCAGCTGCACCGCCTGCTGCGCGACGCCGCGGTGACGGACTGGCTGCGACAATTCCGACTCGTTCTCCTCGGCGGTGCTCCCGCGTGGCCGGACTTGTTGGATCGCGCCGCGGCGGCGAAGATCAATCTCGCCCCGAGCTACGGCATGACCGAGACGGCGGCGATGGTGACGGCGCTGCGGCCGGACGAATTTCTCGCGGGCGCCCGGAGTGCGGGGTCGCCCCTGCCGCGGGTGCGCGTCGCGGTGGACGGCAACGGCCTCATCACGGTGGCGGCCGAGTCCAACTTCCTCGGCTATTATCCGGAGCGGCGCCCCGTGGCGCAGGCTTTGGCCACGGCCGATCTCGGACGGATCGACGAACGTGGGCACCTGCACGTGCTCGGACGGCGCGATCAGGCGATCATCACCGGCGGCGAGAAGGTCCAACCGGCGGAAGTCGAGGCGGTGCTCAAGGCGGCCACCGGAGTGGGGGAACTCGCCGTGATTGGGTTGGCCGATGCCGAATGGGGCGAGCGGGTGGTGTGCGTGACCGCGGCGGGCGCGGGATTTTCGATGGCGCTCGCACAACGGGCCGCGGACCAGCACCTCCTGCCACACGAGCGGCCCAAGGCCTACGTGATGCTCGCGATCTGGCCGGCGACCGAAGCGGGCAAAT
>JAUXOH010000444.1 GCA_030682505.1 Candidatus Didemnitutus sp.
CGCGATCGGGCGCGGGGTGATGGCGTTGATCATCCACGCGTAGGCTTCGCGGGGCGAAAGAGTTTCGAAGTCGAGGGTCATGCAGAAGGAATCAAGGGAGTCAGGATACAGGAGCCAGTAGAAAAAAGAGCCAAAAGAAGCTACTCTTGGCTCCTGAATCCTTCCCTCCATTTATCCTCAGGATTAGCCGAGCCAGCTCAGCGGGTAGTCCGGGTCGTCGAGGGCAAGGGCCTGCTCCGTGAGTTCGAGCGGTTGGGCCGTGTCGAACATCACCGCCAGTTCCTCGGTGCGCGTGGCGTTCATCGACGCGAGCGTCGTCCCGGGGTGCGGACCGTGCGGAATCCCCTGCGGATGCAGGGTGAATGAGCCGGGCTCCACGCCCTTGCGCGAACCGAACTGGCCACGGACGTAGAAGAGCACTTCGTCGGCCTCGAGGTTGTCGTGCGACCACGGCACCTTGATCGCCTCGGGATGATGGTCGAGGTAACGCGGGGCAAAGGTGCAAATGACAAAGCCGTTGATCTCGAACGTCTGGTGAATCGGCGGGGGCAAGTGCACGGTGCCGGTGATCGGCTCGAAATCATTCGCGCTGAACGTGAACGGGAAGACATAGCCGTCCCAGCCCACGACATCGAACGGATGCCCCGCCATGATGTTGCGCGTGTAGCGGGAACCGCGGTCCTTCACGAGGACGGCGAAGTCGCCCGCCTTGTCCTCCGCGATGATCTCGGTCGGGCCGTGAAAATCGCGTTCGCTGTAGGGCGCGCCCATCCGGATTTGTCCCTCGGGGTGACGGTAGTGTTTCGGAATGCGCACGGGCCAGGTCGACTCGAGGATCAGGTAGTCCTCTTGGCTGATGTCGTCGGGAACAAGCCGGTAAATCGTGCCGCGCGGAATGACGATGTAGTCGTCCTTCTTGTAGCGCAGGCGGCCGAAGTTGGACTCGAGCCAGCCGCCGCCGGACCAGACGAAGATCACGTCGTCGCTCTGGCCGTTGCGGTAGAAATCGTAGTCGCTCTCCATCGCCGTGGCGGGACGGCAGCGGAAGGCGGTGATGTCGGCATTGAACATCAGCGGCACGCGACCGGTGTAAGGATCGCCGGCGCGCGGCATCGATGCCGACTTCAGGTGATGGTGCCGCAGCGGCGCATGTGCGGCGACCTTGAGCGGCTGCTCGCGGAACAGCTCGACCTTCTTCACCATCGTCGGCGGACGCAGGTGATAGACGATGCTGTAGGCGCGATCAAACCCCTCGGTCGTGATCACGTGCTCGTAATGCAGCCCTTCGCCCTTGTAACTCGCGGCGGGGTCGCGCGGGAACTTGATGTGGTGCTTGCGGGGAAGTGAACCGAGCGTGCGGTAGAAGGGCATGGGGAGAAAGAGGGGGCGCGGGGATTACGCGGGAAACGGTAGCGGCCAGGCGTCCACCTGTCGACCCGCTACTCGCGCCGGTCAGAGCGACCCACGCAGCTCCTGTTCGCGCTCGATGGCCTCGAAGAGGGCGCGAAAGTTGCCTTCGCCAAAGCCAATCGACCGTCCCCGCCGCTGAATGACCTCGAAAAACAGCGTGGGCCGGGCGAAAACGCACTTCGTGAAAAGCTGGAGCAGGTAGCCGTCCTCGTTGTCGCGGTCGACGAGGATCTTGAGTTTGCGCAGCTCGTCCTTGTCTTCGGAAATGGCTCCCACGCGCTCGTCGAAGCTCGCGTCGTAGTAGGTGTCGGGCACGTCGAGGAAATCCTGACCCATCTTGCGCATCTCCTCGATGGTCGCCACGATGTTGGGCGTCAGGAGCGCAATGTGCTGCACGCCGGGGCCGTTGTATTGGTCGAGGAATTCCTGGATCTGCGAGTTGGCCGAGGAGGGCTCGTTGATCGGCATCTTGATCCAGCCGTCGGTCGAGCTGACGACCTTGGACATCAGGGCGGAGCGGCCGGTGTTGATGTCGAAATGCATGAACAGATCGAGCCCGAACACCTGTTCGTAGTAGGTCACCCACTCGTCCATGTGGTCGACGTTGGCGACGATGTGGTCGATCATGGCGAAGTTGATATCGCGATCATCGATGCCCGCCGGGACGTTCTTGAAGCCCGGCAGGAATTCACCCGACTGCTTGCGCTCGACGAAGCTGTGGATCGTGTCGCCGTAGGCGGCGATGGAAGCGGTGACGATGCTCTCGTCCTCGAACACCGCGTGCACGGCGTTGCCTCCGCGGCGCTGGGATTCGGTGAAGGCGTGCTTGGCATCCGTCACGCGGAAGGCCACGTCACGTACCCCGCACCCGTGCTTCTCCAAATGCGCGCGCACCGCGTCGGCCTCGAGGCCGGTGCCCTGCGGCTCGGTCACGACGAAATTCACGCGACCCTGCCCCACCAAGTGGGCGCGGCGGCCGGCCAGCCCCGTCTCCGCATCGCCATAGGCGCGCGCGACCATGCCGTATTTTTGCACAAAAAAGTCGCGCCATTGATCGGCGTTATCGACCCAGAATTCGATGTGATCGAATTGTTTCAGACCGAGGGGATTGACGGCGGTTTTGCGCTCAACGGGTTGGTCGAAAAAGGTTCTGCTCATGGTAAAAAGGATCAGGGGTGAAAACGGGGCGCAGGGATGCGCGGCGGGGAGGATGTCACTCTATCCGCGAACCCCCGTCCGGTCCATACGCCGAAGGGACTAATCGCCTCTTGCGGCCCGGCGCTCCCGACCCCAAGGTTGCGATCTCCGCCCCATGCCGCCCTCCCCCGCGCCCCTTTTGCTGGATCACGTGCTCACGATGCTCGAAGACGTGCCCGTCGGCCTGCTCTTGCTCGACGCCGACAGTCGCCCCCTGTGGTTCAATGAAGAGGCCGCCCGCGCCTGCGCCGTATGGAATCACGGCGAACGCCACGCCTCCGCCCTGCGCGCGCGCAATGCATTCCGGGTCCCGGAAATCCTTGCGTCGGCCTGCGCGGAGCTTCTCGCCGATCCCACGGCCAATCCGGTCAAGGTCGTGAGCGACAACGCCCGCGGCCTCCATGCCCGGATCAAACTCCAATCCGCGCGCGCCAGTGAAACGGAGCACGCGTTTCACATCCAACTCGATTATCGGCGGCCGCGCGGCGACCGGCATCGTCCGCTCTCGCCGGGGGCGGTGGCGTTGCTGGCCCGTTTGTCCGAGCGCGAACGCGAGGTGGCGATGCGGGTGCGCGAGGGTCTCCGCACCGCCGAGATCGCGACAGAACTTCGCCGCAGTCCGCTCACGATCAAGACGCAACTCGCCGCGGTCTTCAGCAAGATGGGCGTGCGCGGCCGCACCCGCGTGGCGGCGCTGTTGAATCGCTGAACGGCCCCGGTGCCCCAACCCCAAGAACCGCTTTGGGCCCCGATCTCACCCCCAAAGGCCGTCCGGTTTCCGACGCATCCCCCGCCACGGGCCGGGGCGTGACAACCCCCGGCTCTTCTGTTCCACTGCGCCAATGAGTGACTCGACCCCGCCGCCCAAGCCCGAGGGATTCAGCCAATGGCTTCGCCGGGAATTTTGGCTCGAGGCCAAACTCGGGCTCGTGCTCTTGGCCGTGGGCTGGATCGCGGTGCTGGCGCTCAACGCCCTCTGGCCCGCTTTTGCCGCCCGCTGGAGCCCGTTCAACCACCAACTCTCGCACGTCGCGCTCAACCAGCACCCCCATGCGCTGGCGCAGACCTTTGCCAGTCGTCTGGGCGAAAGCGAATATGGGTGGGGGCTGCTTTCGTTCTCCGAACCGTTCAATGTCAGCGCGGCCCGCGAGCAGTTGCAGCTCCGGTTTCCGGAATTCATCGGCACGAACGCCGACGGCACGGCCAAACGACGGCACACCTCGCGCCTGCAGCACCACTCGACCGCGGGCCGGGAAGAACGGGCCGCCGAACGGGAATTGCGCGCCGCCGCCTACCTTGACCGCTACCACGAGATCGAGTCCCGGCGCTTCACGCGGCTTTACCAAACGGCATCTCCGTTCGACCTGCCCGACGCGACCACGGAACTTGCCCGCATGATCACCCGCGGTTTCGGGCTGCCCGATGCCCTGCTCTTCATCCTGCACGGGATTGTCGCGGCCGGCTTCGCGAGTATTTTCTTGTTCAGCACCGTGCTGGCCGTCGCGGCCGTCGCATTGTGGCAATCGCATCGACCAGCCCGTTTCTGGCTGAAACTGCTGCTCTGGCCCGGCTTGGCCAGCGTGCTCGTCTGGCTGGCTATTTTCGCCATGTCCCTCGCCGCAGCTTTCTTCGGTTCCTTTACGCCCGACACCTCGGCGCTGGCACTGCTCGCTTTCCTTCCGTTCCTGTTCCTGTTCGCCAAGCTGCCGCTCAAACTGGCGGAAGCCCTCCTGTTCAAACCGGAACCGACCAAGTGGGACGGCGTCGAACGTCGCCGGAATCGCCCCCCCCCATCGCCGGCTGCCGACGCTTGATTGAGCACCTCCGGGGGAACGCGGTTCTCAATTCCAAGAATCTTGCGTGCGGCGCCAATCTTCCGGTGTGCTCCAGGGTCCCATCCGGAGCGCCGACGGCAAGGAATCAGCAGAATCGATGCCCGGAAACCGCGAACGACGCCAAGACTTGGCCCCCTTCGGCGGCCGCCAGACAGCCCGGGTCAAAAAGCACCCGCACCGTCAGCCTTCGGTTGAAGAATATTCTTTCCGGTAGATAATCACCCGGAAATCACTACCTGTTCCGCAAACAAACCACGCCATGACTGAATCCCCTTCCGCCGCGCATCCGGAAACACCGACGCAGGACGGCAACGACCCGCGTTGCGTCCCGCACAAGCTCACCCACCCCCTCCCCATCGGAGATGAGTGCCAATATCCCAATTATTCGGATGAGGAGCAGGAGGTTTGGAAAACGCTCCACGCGCGCATGGAGACGCTCCTGCCCGGTCGCGCGGCCGACGAATTCATCACCGGACTGCGCGCGCTCGATCTGGAGCGGGATCGCATTCCGGCTCTCTCCGATGTGTCGCGCAAACTGCGGCAAGCCACGGGCTGGCAGATTTGCCGCACGCCCGGCTTGCTCGATGCCCATGATTTCTTCGGTTATCTCGCGCGCCGCGTTTTCCCGAGCACCGACTACATTCGCGCCCGCTCGGAGCTCGACTACACGCCGGCCCCGGATTGCTTCCACGACATCTTCGGTCACACGCCCATGATCGTACATCCGCGGTTTGCGGATTTCTACCAGAAGCTCGGCCAGGCCGCCTTGAACTGCAAAGATGCCGCGACTGAAGAGGGCCTGACCCGGATTTATTGGTTCACCGTGGAATTCGGGTTGATCACCAATCCCGGCGGCCTGCGCATCTACGGCAACGGCATCATCTCTTCCTCGGGCGAAACGCAGCATTGCCTGACCGACAAGGTCACCAAGCTTCCCTACACGCCAGAACGTCTCGCCGCCCAAGCCTACGATATCTGGCACTTTCAGAACCCCGTTTTCGTGATCGAGTCCTTCGATCAGCTCGAAAACGAATTCGTTCGCTGGGCCCGCGAGCGCAGCCTGCTTTGAAGCGGTCTCGCTGCCCTTCGGCTCCCGTCGACGCCCTGCTCGCTTCTCTGAAACAAATGCAGTGGAAACGATTCCGGCCTTGTCCTTAGCCGTATCCATGCAGTCGGAATGGAGTTTTGAGACTGTTTTCCGGTTGGCGGGTTACGCCGACGCAGGCCGGGTTCCGACTGCATCGCAGTTGGGATAAGGCGAGAGCAGCTTGTCCCAAAGCTTTCGCCACCAGTGACGTTCGTGCGTGGGCACCGCGATTTTGATCGTCGTCTGGCCCTGCGGTTGGCTGATGACCCCGGCGGTGACGAACAGCCAGTAGCGCAGACTGCCCAGCGTCACGGCCTCCAGCCAGCCGAGCTTGCGCTCGAAGAGCACGATGAGGTTGTGCGCGAGCACCCCGAAGCTCAACGCGGCTTCCGTGGCCCAAAAGTCCTGGCAGACCAGTTGGGGCAGGCCATAACCCGCATCGAGTTCCTTGATTACGTTCTCGCAGGCCGCCCGGCCGTTGTAGTCACGCCAGACTTCCAAGGGTGGCACCGTTCGCGGCAAGTTCGTCACCAGCACTTGATAGAGGTAGCCGGGGCAGTCGATGAGCAGCTTGCCGCCGGCGCGGCCGCTTTTCTCTTTGATCCGGTGGCGCAACGCGATGAAGCGCGCCGTGGCGGGTACGTCCGCTTCGCGGTGCTCCAGTTCAGCCACTTCGGTGCCGTCGATCCCGGTGGCCAGCCAGCAGGTCTCCCGGCGCAGCAGGCTCTGCACGGGCCGGGTCAGTCGCGCCACGACAATGAACTTCACCCGCAGCTTTTCCCACAGGCGCAGCAGCTCGACGAGGTAGAAGCCGGAGTCGGCGCGCACCACGCGCACCCGCAGGTGCGACGGCAGATTGGCCCACAGGTCGAGGAAGAAGGCCTCGACGTTGTTGGCGCAACCGCTGTTGCCGGCCCGCAGCCAAAAACCGGCGACCAGCCGCACTTCGCTGAAGATGGCGAGCAGCGGGTGCAGGCAGGGCTTGGTGCCGAGCCGGGTGTAGCCGACCGCGACGCCGTCCTGATGGCCGTCCTCGTGGAGCAGACGCGTCGAGTCCAGGTCGAGCGCGTAGCCCTCAGGTTTGCTCGGCAGCTTCTCCATCGCCCAGGCAAAGAGCGGACGGAAGCACGCGAGGTTCTTCCCGGCACCGGTGAAGCCTTGGAAGAAACGCGTGAGCGTCGACTGGCTCGGCACGCGCTTGATGCCGAGCAAGGCCGGCATCATCGGATCACGACGCAGGTAGGCGACGTGCGTGAGCTTCCTGGCCCCACAGAGCAGTCCCTGCACGAAGCTGAACACCTTGCTCAGCGGCGGCAGCGCGTTGTTCGAGGTCGGCACAGGGTGCGGCAAACACCGCCCCACCAGCTCACCCCAGCCGCTCTGGTGCAGGAACGACCAGAACGTCGCCGTCCCGGCGTGCGGACTGAGCTGCTGGTCCGTGAACTCGATTTGGATAGACTGACCCGCACTTTGGAATTTGATCTTTCCGGCCACCGTTTGGTGAACCGGGCTTCCGCCCTTCGATTGATTAGGTTTCATTCACCACCAGTCAGTTCCCGAACGGTGGCTTCTTTTCAACTGCATGGATACGGCTAAGGCGAGGCAAGCGGACGGCGTAATGAGGGGCTGAATTATCATTTGAATTATCCCAACCCGGGCGGTAACTTGGGCCCATGAACTACCGGGAAATCATCACCAT
>JAUXOH010000454.1 GCA_030682505.1 Candidatus Didemnitutus sp.
GGCGATCCCCGTCGTCCCACTCTACATCGCGATCCTCTACAAGATCATGAAGGAAATGGGCCTGCATGAAGGCTGCATCGAGCAAATGCAGCGCCTCTTCTCGACCCAACTTTACAACGGCCACACCCCCACGTTCGACAACGAAGGCCGCGTGCGCGTCGACGATTGGGAAATGCGCCCCGACGTGCAGGAGAAGGTCTCGGCTCTCTGGCCCAACGTCACCACGGAGAACCTCGAACAACTCACGGACATCGCCGGCTATCGGGCGGAATTCCTCAAGCTCTTCGGCTTCGGACTGTCCGGGGTGAACTACGAGGCAGAGACCGAGCCGCACGTGCTGATGCCTTGAGTCGACGGGCCGGGCACTCGCCCTCCATTTTCCTCCCCGCCCTTCCGGTGATTTGCTTCCTCCCACCTTTCCGGCCGAAGTTGGGACCAATTGCAACCGCATGCGCGTAGTCGTCCAACGGGTCAGTTCCGCGCGGGTGGCGGTTGCCGGCGAGGTGGTCGGCCAGATTGATCACGGCCTGCTCGTGCTGGTCGGCATCGAGGCCATTGATACTCCGGCGGACGGCGAATGGCTGGCGAACAAGCTGGCCAAGCTCCGGATTTTTGCCGACGCCGACGGACAAATGAACCGCTCGGTCACTGACGTTGGCGGCGGCATTCTGCTCGTGAGCCAGTTCACGCTCCACGCCAGCACGCAAAAGGGCACGCGACCCTCCTTCAACGCGGCCGCACGCCCGGAACAGGCCGTGCCACTCTACGAAAAATTCATCATCCAACTCGGCCTCGCGTTGGGTCGGCCGGTGCAAACCGGACAATTCGGGGCGATGATGAAGATCTCACTCGTGAACGACGGCCCGGTCACTCTGATCATCGACTCCCACTCCCGCGAGTAATCCCGTTTTTCCCCATGCGGGGCCCGCACGGGCAAAGCGGCGTTAGGTCCCAGGTCCCGGACCTTTTCAACCACCGGGCGTTGGCACCCGGAGTGAGCGGCCGTTGTCTTTCGGTCCGAGGCCGAGAATGAAGGGTCCCGCCGTCTGGGCCCAAATCTCCGCTTTCGGATGGTTCCCGGCCTCCTCGTTCATGCACTGCCGCAACATGTCCGTGTCGATCGTGCCCGGGCTCATCGGCACCGCGGCCATGCCCGCAGGCAGTTCCTGCGCGAGCGCCTGGGTGAGTCCCTCAATCGCAAATTTCGACGCGCAATACGGCGCCACCGTCGGCGACGTGCTTTTTCCCCAACCGGAACTCAAGGTCACGATCACCCCGCTGCCGCGCGCGATCATTGCCGGCGCGAAATGTCGGATGACCGTTGCGACGCCCTTCACGTTGACGTCGATCAACCGGTTGAACTCGGCCGCCGGAACCTCCCACAGGGGGGCGGGAGTGTTCATCAGCGCGGCATTGCAGATGAGCAGATCCGGCGCGGCCTGCAGGGCGGCAACCTTCTCCGCCCACAGCGCAACCTTGTTCTCATCGGTCACGTCAACCACCGCGAAATCGTGCGGCGCCGCATGGGTGAAGCGCAGGTTGAGGATCTCGGAACTCCGGCCGCATCCGGCCACGGTGTGACCGTTGGCAATGAACCACTCCGCCAAGGCGCGCCCGAGGCCTTTCGTTACTCCGGTGATGACGATGAACATGGGACCATTAAGCCCAAGCTCCCGGCGGGCGCCAGCAAATGGTTTAGCGCGACTGCAGGCGGATCTTGTTCAACCCGTTCTTCCGGCAGATATCCATCGCCTCGGTGATGAAGCGCAGCGGCGTGTTCTCATCCGACCGGATCAGCACCGTAATGTCCTTGGTGATGCCACCCACCTCATTGATCAAACGCTCCAGCTCCGCGGGCGTCACCCGCGCACTGCGCGCCCCGGATTGAAAGGTATACTCCCCCTCCTTGGTGATGGTGATCGTCAGCGAGTCCTTCAACTCGCTCTTCCCGGCGGTCTCCACCTTCGGCAGGGTGAGATTCATGGTCGCCACGGAGCGGAACTGCATCGTGACGAACGCAAAAAAGATGAGCATCACCAGCACATCGATCAACGGCACGAGATTCATCTCGGGCCGGTTGCGCCGCTTTCTGTACAGCCCGCTCATAGTTTGTTCGCTTGCGGGGACGACACCGACGACTCCTCCCGGCTTTGGCGACCGAGCACGCGCTCCAACAGCACGTCCATCTGCGCCGCGTAATTCTCAATCTTGCGCTGGAGGTAACCGGCCCCGACGAGCGACGGAATGGCAATCGCCAAGCCGATGACGGTCGCCGACAACGCCAGCGCCACGCCCTTGGTGAACGCCACGGGATCGGGCAGGCCGGTATCCGGGGCAATTTGCGAGAAGACCTGCAACAAACCCGTCACCGTGCCCGTCAATCCGATGAGCGGAGCGGCGGCATAGATCACGTCGAGATACGGGATGCCCCGCTCCATGCGGTTGAGTTCCAGCCGGGCGAACGCCTTGACGGCCTCCGGGTCATTGCGGTGCTCATTGGCATAATCGAGCACGCGGGCCAGCACGGAATGCCTGCCCCCTGTAAACGTCCGCCCCTGGACGACGGCGTCGACCAGATCCTCCGGCAGGATAACAGCCCGGCGAAGGGCGTAGAATCGCTCGCAGACGATAAAGACCGCGAGAACGGAGCAAAGTCCAAGGGGATAGATGAGAAGGCCGGCGCCTTTGATAACGTCAAACATAGCTGGTGGGTTTCGAGTGAACCGGCCTGTATGACTCTCACAAGCAGTAAAAGGTTCAGTTTTTCTGGGACGAGCGCTCCTTTCGGGCCCGGTTCCCCTCCCGTCAGCCGCGATTCACGCCGCTTCTCGGCTAGCGCGGGGCGCGCAACTTCTCGCTCAGCCGGAGCATCTCCAGATCCAATTGCTGCCCTTTTTCCACCCTGAGCGTGGATCGGGCGCGCGCCAACGCGTCACGGGCGGCCGGAAGCTGCTCTTGCCGCTGCAAATGCTCGACGAAGGGCAACACCACCTTGTCATAGAAATCGATGCCCGCCCCGCGCCCGTGAAGCTCAAGCAACTGGCGGTACGTCCCGATCTGCCCGGCCAGACCTTCCTTCTCCAGGCTGCGCCGCAGCATCTCGCCCGCCTGCTGAATGCTCAAGTCACTGCGTTCGCCCTGATATTTCCTCACCAAACGCTGCTCTTCAACCGCCGCGACACTCGTTTCGCCGCGGGCGCGAAGGCTCGCCACCAGTTGGGTTCCAAAGTCGCGCTCCAGATCGGGATATTTTTGCAACGCCAGCATGGCGTCGCGCAGGGTGCCCTCGCGGACCCGCGGTTCATCACCGGCCGCAACCTGTACCGCCAGGAGCACCTGCCAGGCCCCCAGGTTGCGGCGCTCGCGATTGGTCGCCTCCCGCGCGGAACGCCACGCCAGGGGATAATTGCGATCGCGGAGGTATTCGCGCGCAAACGCCGCATGGATGACCGAGAGCCGATACAGGGGCGTGGTCCGAAATCGATCCGAGACAAAGAGCAACTCGTGGTCGGTGAACTCCCGCCACGTTTGCGGATCTCGGGCGCGACCCGCGACCAACCGCTGCTCCGCATAGCGCCCGGCATCGAGCACCCAGCCAGTGGGTGAGAGGAAACCAAACCACGCATGCCGCCCGTCGAGACCTGCGCCCCGAAACAGCAGCGTCGGCACGCCGCGCGCTTTCCCCACCTGCGTGGCAAAATACGCCTGATCCACGCAGATGCCCCCTTCCTTGAGGATCGTCTCCAGCCGGTAATTCGCCCCCGGCCAGGAATGTTTCCCCTGCTCCACCCGATCCTGCCGGTAGCCCACCAGATCGTAAGCCTTGGCCATCTCCGACAGCGGCGGCGTGACATTTCGCTGCGCCCACGTCAGCTCGGCAAACGGCGTGCTGGTATCGATCACAAATTTCAACTCCGACGCCGGCAGACGTCGCAAACGATGCGCGGTGACATTCACCCGATCCAACCGCACCCAGAAGTTGAACGCCTCCACGGGCGCAGGCAACCGGCGCGGCAGCAGCCGCTCCGTCACCTGGCCGTGCGGCCAGTCCGGCGGCGGCGGGACATCATAGACCACCGCTATGGCCACCGCGAGCGAGGCGTAATCGGAAAACAATACCGGACTCGCCGCATAGAGCTGCTGCAGGATCCTCAACACCTCCACCGGTTGGTCTTGGGAACTGAGCGTTTCAAAAAACCCCTGCGCGAAGGCCTCGTTGCCGATCAGCCAGCGTTGCAGTTCCGGCGTCACCTCACCGCTCAACGAGCCCGGGGGTGATTCGTAGCGCGAGGCCATGTTCGGATGACCTCCCCCGGCCGCCTCCACCGCCTTGATCCATTGTTCAATCGCCCGTCCTCTCGGAGTCGCGAAAAGTTGGGCCCACCGATACAGAAAATACCACGGCGCGGCGGTCGCGGCATCACGTTCATAGGCCTGAAGCGCCGCCGCCCGCAGACCGTTCTCCCAACGCCCCCAGCCTGCGCGGGTCGCGACGGTGTGGATTTGATCGAGGCGGGCGGAAGACGGCGGACGCGCCAATTCCTCCAGCGGGATCATCCCCTCCTGCGCACCCAGACGAGCAGCAAAAAAGAGGGAGCAGATGAACACGAGCCTCAGCACAGC
>JAUXOH010000006.1 GCA_030682505.1 Candidatus Didemnitutus sp.
GCACGAGCCACACCTCGGGCTCGACGCCGATTTTTTCCAAGGGCTGTCCGTCGGCCATCATGAGGCCGGATTCGGTGATCATGACCCCAAACACGATCAGCTGGTCTCGTGGGCCGGTTGAAAGCGTGTGGATCCGGCCGCGATTTACTTTGCCCGCGGAGCGATCCCCGAGGACCACGCCCCGGCCGGTGAGTTGCATCGTCCGCGCAAAAACCTCGGCGGAGGAGGCCGAGCCGCCGTCAATGAGCACCAGGAGTTTTCCCCGAACGGTGTGCCGGCTGCTCGCCTCGAGGGGCTTCGTCTTGTGGCGCGACCGCAAGGATCCGACCGTGAGCTTGTCGGGGAAGAAGGCGCCGATCGCGTCGAGCATTTCGCTTTCCAAGCCGCCGGGATTGCCGCGCAGATCGAGGATCACGTGCTCGTAGCCCGTCGACTTGCGCAGGCCTTTCTCGAGATGATCCGGCTCGCTGAACGTCGCCAGTTTCCACCACAGCACTCCGGGGCCGAGTTCTTGAAACGCACTGCGGCGCTTCATCCGTTGGGCTTCACTCTCCAGGTCGAGCGACTGGTTGTCCCGGCCGTTGTGCAACGTGAGCGTGAGGGGCTTGGAAATGAGCCGGGCCGCGAACGCAACCTCCCGCCTGCTGCCATCGTGCCACTGGAGCTGCACGCGCAGGCCGGGCTGCGGGTTGAGCGCGAGCAGGGAGTAGCGGAGCAGGGCGAGCGTCCCGCGACTGGCGGGCATGCCGTTGATGCCGAGCACGTGCTCGCCCACGCGAATTCCCTGCTTCTCGGCGTCGCTGCCCGGTTCGATACCGCCGACGACCACTTTTTGTCCGGCAATATCCAACGACCAGCCGTAGTGCACGTCGAACGGTCGGGGCGGAGCCAGGAAGACCGTGTGTGAGTCCCCCAGATTGTAGACCGATTGGGCGATGATCGACAGCGCCTCGGCCACCGATGTCGCCGTGGCGAGACGGGTCTCGGCCTCCTGCTGGAGCGCGCGGGTGTCGCCGACGCCGTGAAGATCGAAGTGCTCCTTGCGGATTTCCTCCCACACGGGGCGAAGCATGCCGCGCACCGTCTGGAGATTGCGTTCCGTCGGATCGGCGCGAAGAACACCCGCGATCACGCAGGCGGTGAGAACGAGGCACAGACGGGAAGGGAGAAACATGGTGGCGGCCCGACCGCCACTGAACTATTTTTTCGCGAGCAAGTCGAGCGCGGCGGCGCTCATCGCGACGACCGAGGTCTTGAGCGTCGACTCAGGCACGGGCGCCCAGAAGGCGGAGTGGTTGGAAGGCAGCAACTGTCCGCTGCGCCGGCTCTCGGCGACCTTGGTCGGATCGCTGCCACCGACCCAGAAGATCGTGATCGGCACCCGGTGCGTGGTGCGGCCGTATTGGGAAAAATCCTCGCCATAGGTCGCCGCTTCGACCGTGTCGAAGCGCTCCGGGGGAAACCAGGCGCGCAACGCGGCGCCGACGCGGCGCGTGAGCGCCGGGTCGTTGTAAGTGAGAGGAGTGCGTTCCTCCATGACCGTGACCACGGGCAGGAGATTCTCGGGGATGCCGGCCGCCCGCGCGGTGTTTTCCGCGATGCGGCGGATCGAGGCCATCAGGTGGTTGGCGACCTCCTCGCTGTAACTGCGCAGCGTGAGTTCGAGGCGCACCTCGGCGGGGATGATGTTGCGCTTCGTGCCACCATGGATCGCGCCGATGGTGACGACGGCCGGCGTACCGGGCTTGAGCTCGCGACTGACGATGGTCTGCAACCCGGTGATGATCTCGGCCGCGAGCACGATCGGGTCGCGCGTCGAGTGCGGGCGCGCCCCGTGGCCTCCGACGCCGCGCACGAGAATGTCGATCGAATCCACGTTGGCGTAACTCGGGCCCTCCAGCGTGGCGAGCTGACCCGCGGCCATGTCCCCGCCGACATGCAGCCCGAGCACGTAGTCGGGCGTGGGAAAATGGGTGAACAAGCCATCGGTCAACATCGCGCGCGCGCCGGCGCCGATTTCCTCGGCCGGTTGGGCGACGAGCATGACGGTGCCGGACCAGTGGGCCCGCAGCGCCGCCAGCGTCCGCGCGGTACCGATCAGCCCGGTGACGTGTGAATCGTGGGCGCACGCATGCATCGCGGGCTGATCCTTGCCGGTCAGGTCCTTCACGATGGCGGTGCTGGCATAGGCGAGGCCGGTGTCTTCCTTGATCGGCAGCGCATCCATGTCAGCGCGGATCATCACGGTCGGGCCGGGACCGTTGCGCAGCACGCCGACGACCCCCGTGTTGCCGACTTTTTCCGTCACGTCGTAACCGAGGGCGCGCAATTCCGCGGCGACGATGCCCGCGGTGCGCACCTCCATGAACGACAATTCCGGATGCGCGTGCAGATCGTGGTAGATGGCCTCCAACGACGGATATTCCGCCGCCACTTTGGCGACGACCGCCTCTTGGAGTGCGGCCGGCGCGGCGCACAGGGACAGGGGAACGGCGAGCAGGAGCGAAAGCGGGGCGAGGGTTTTCATCGGCGTCAGTTGGTTTGGGGTTCGTAGATCAGGATGAGCGCGTCGATCACCTCGTCGACGACGAGCTTGATGCGCTGGCCGTCAGTGACGGCCCGGCCGGCGGCCAGGGCCGCGGCGGCGGCCGCCGCGCCGCGCGCTTTCGCGCCGTCCACAAAGTCGTGCTTGCGATTCATCAGTCCGCTCCGGTCGAGAAACTCCTCCCGCGTGCCGGCGCGGCCCATGAACCCCGGCAGCAAGGGCTCGCTGATCCAGATGACCCAGGTGTCGAGATCGGCAAAATAGCTCACCAGCACGCCGTCGTCCGCCACCCCAAGTTGTTCCGCCAGCTCGCGATGGTAGGCGCCGAGCTTCTGGCCTTCGCTGAAGGACCGAAACTCCTTGAATACCCGCGCGTAGACCTTGCGGCCGGTGAAGCGTTCGTAATTCGCGAGCTTGAAGTTGAACCCGCGGGCGCGCGGCGGATCCTGCGGCAGGACCTGGTCGGGATCGTCGAAGTGCGCGGTCGCGCCGGGCTCGAGCGACCCGGAATATTTTTTTCCGTTGGCCACGAGCGCGGCGAAACTTGCCTCGTCGGCGCGGAACGCCTGCGCGGCGGCACCGACGCGCAGAATCTTGATCGAGAAAGATTCGTCCTGCTGGACGAGCGGGAGCAGGTCGAGGCCCCGGACCACGCCGCCGAAGACACTGTGCATGTAGTTCAGCCGATGGGTGTCCCGCAGGGTGAGGAAGAATTCGCTGCTGTTCGTGTCGGGCCCGCCGTTGGCCATGGAGAGGATGCCGGCGCGCGCATGGTGCAGGCCGGGCGCGAATTCATCGGGAAAGGACAGCGGATGTCCGGCCGCATCGTCCTCCTCGGTCAGCTTGGCCCCGGGCGCGGCGGCGCTGCGGACGGGATCGCCGCTTTGGATGACGAAATCCGGCACGACGCGATACCAGCGCAGCCCGGTGAAGAAAGGCTGGCCGTCGCGCGGGGCCAGGGTGCCTTCGGCCCGGCCGACAAAGGAGGCCACGGTCATCGGTGCCCGGTCGGCGTAGAGTTCGACCACGAACGCGCCGTGGGGCGTGGTGAATTCAGCATAAAGCCCGTCGGGCAGGGGCGAGTCGGAAGCGTGGCACAGGGCGACCAGCGAGGCCGCGAACAGCAGGAGGAAGCGTCGCATAGGGGGTGGGGCAAGAAGAGTTGTCTAGCGGGATCGGTCGATTTGGCCAGCGCGCACTTCCGCGTGCGGCCCGCGGGCGCGCGGAAAAACCAGCGCCGGGGGCACGGGATTTTGATCATAACTATTCCCGAAAATGGCGCGCGATGGAGTAGTCTTACCCATGGTTTTGGGTTGGCGGTCTCGCCGCCGCCGTGCACCGTGTCGGGCTATGTTGCTCCGCCGACTTCTCCCCTTGGTGCTGGCGCTCATCGTGTCGGCTTCGCCTGCGCTGCGCGCCGCGCCGCCGCTGGATTACTACCTGCCGGTCGGCACGACCTACGATCCGAAGGTTCCGACGCCCGAACAATTTTTTGGCTACCAGGTCGGCGAATGGCACCTGCGCAGCGAACAGCTCACCGCCTACCTGCGGGCCGTCGCCGCCGCCGCGCCCGACCGCGTGAAGTTCGAGATCATCGGTCACACCCACGAGCAAAAGCCGCTCGTTCTCCTCACGATCACCGCGCCGGAGAACCAAACCCGCCTCGAGCAGATCCGCACCGACCACCTCGCGCTGCTCGATCCGGCAAAGAGCGCCGCACTGGATGTGGCCACCATGCCGGTGGTCGTCGATCTCGGTTACAGCGTGCACGGCAACGAACCAAGCGGCGTCAACGCCGTGCCGCTGGTCGTCTATCACCTGGCCGCCGCCCAGGATGCCCGGACCCTCGCGACGCTGCAACAGGCCGTGATTCTCGTCGAGGCGCAACGCAACCCGGATGGTGGCGATCGCGCGGCGCAGTGGTTCAATCAACACAAGTCGCTCAGTTCTCCCTCCGCCGACCCCGCCGATCGCGAGCACAACGAGGTCTGGCCGCGCGGTCGTTTCAACCACTACTGGTTCGACCCCAATCGCGACTGGCTGCCGTTGGTCCATCCCGAGGCCCAGACCCGCGCCGAGCTCTTCCATCGCTGGCGCCCGAACGTCCTCACCGATCACCACGAGATGGGTTCGAACAGCACGTTCTTCTTCCAGCCGGGCGTGCCGAGTCGCAACAATCCCAGTTCGCCGACCAAGGTCTTTGAGCTGACGCACAAGATTGCCGCCTTTCATCAGGCCGCGCTCGATGGGCAGGGAGTGCTCTATTACAGCGAGCAGGGCTTTGATGATTTCTATCCTGGCAAGGGCTCCACCTACCCGGATCTGCTCGGCACGGTCGGCATCTTGTTCGAACAGGCGAGCGCGCGCGGC
>JAUXOH010000027.1 GCA_030682505.1 Candidatus Didemnitutus sp.
TCGTCGAAGACGTTCTGCTTTTGCAGCTTGGTGCCGGCGAGATGCCACTCGCGGCCATATTCCCCGCCGCCCCGCAGGTTCGCCACCGCGTAGACGCCGCCGAGTTCGAGCCACGTGAGGTTGCCGCTCGAGAACGCCGGCTGCAGCGAGACATTGAAGCCACCGTAGGCGTAGAGGAGCGTGGGGTTGGAGCCGTCCAACTTGATGCCCTTGCGGTGCGTGATGAACATCGGCACGCGCGTCCCGTCTTTCGACGCGTAAAACACCTGGGTCGTTTCGTAGACGCCCGGGTCAAAGTCGACCTTCGGCGCTTGGAACAGCTCGACCTGGCCCGTGGCGAGATCGACGCGGAAATTCGTGGTCGGATAGGTGAACGACGTGAAGTTGAAGAACATTTCCGTCTCGTCCTCGCGTCCGCTGACGGAAGCCACCGTGCCGATGCCGGGCAACTCGAGGTTCCCCTGCGGCGTGCCCTCATGGCCAAACACGGCGAGCACGCTCTTCGCGTCCTGCATGTAATTCACGACGAACTTGCCGCCGATGTAGCTCGCGGACGAAATCACGTCCTTCGACTGGGGCACGATGGTCTGCCAATTCGCGCGGTCGGGGTTGGCGATGTCGATCGCGATGATCTTGCCGCGCGGCGCCTCGAGATCGGTGCGGATGAAAAGCGTCGAGCCTTCATTCCCAATGACCGAATAGTCGGCTTCGACCACGTCGATCAGGCGCACGTCCTCGCCCGAAAAGTCCGGCTTTTGCGGATTCTTGAGATCAAGGTAGTGCAGGCGGTTGCGGGGATCGGTGCCCTCCCAAACCGAGATCAAGAGATAGCGTCCGTCCTCGCTCACCCCGCCGCCCAAGCCCCACTTCGGTTGGTCGGGGCGTTCGTAGACCAGGAGATCATCCGCCTGCGCGGTGCCGAGCCGGTGAAAATAGATCTTTTGATTCGAGAGGTCGCTGAAGACCTGGTTCCCCTCGCGCCGCGGCTCCGGATAACGGGAATAGAAGAATCCGCTGCTGTCCTTGGTCCAGCTCAGTCCGGAGAATTTCACCCACTCGACCACGTCGGCGGTGTCCTCGCCGGTCGCGAGGCTGCGCACGCGGAATTCATTCCAATCCGAGCCGGCCTTCGCGATGCCGTAACCCAGCCATCGGCCGTCATCCGAGGCGACATAGGTCGTCACCGCCACGGTGCCATCCTTCGACAGGGTATTGGGGTCAAGGATCACGCGGCCTTCGTCGCTGAGGGAATCCTTCACGAAGATCGGCGTCTGATTCTGCAGGCCCGTGTTGAACGTGTAGAAATAGCGGCCGCCCTGTTTCGTCGGCAGACCGAACCGCGGGTAATTGATCAACTCCTGCAGGCGCTGCTTGATGGCGTCGCGTTGCGGCAACTGGGCGAGAAAATCGAACGTCACCTTGTTCTGTGCGCCCACCCACTCCTTGGTCTCCTCGGAGTCAACGTCCTCCAACCACCGGAAGGGGTCCTCCACGATCACTCCGTGAAAATCGTCGGTTTGAACCATGGTTTTGCTGGGCGGAAGTTGAAACGAAGCGGCAATGGCAAGAACCGGTGCCGCGGCGAGGGAAACCAAACACAGAAGTTTCATTGCGCCGTCATCGCAGCCGGAAGGGCCCGGCATCGCAAGCCGAAGAATCGCTTTGGTCCCTTCGGGCGAGTCCGCCGTCGGCGTCCGCCGGGCTCAGCGACCCCACCCGGCGTAATGCGCGCCAAAGCCCATGCGCAGCGCCCAGTCGGCGATGGTCTTCGAGACCGGCGAGGTGCCGCTCGAGCCGCCGTGTCCGGCATTCGCTTCGATGTGAATGAGGATCGGGCCCGCTCCGGGGGCGACGGCCGCCTGCATCGCCGCCGTGTATTTGTAGGAATGGCCCGGATGCACGCGGTCGTCGTGATCACCGGTCGTCACAAGCACGGCCGGATACTTCGCGCCGGCCTGCGTGGTGTGCAGCGGCGAGTAGGCGGTGAGATACTTGAGGCCTTCCGGTGAATCCGAGTTGCCGTAATCGCGCGACCAGGACGCCCCGGCGGTGAATTTGTGGTAGCGCAACATGTCCATCACGCCCACGGCTGGCACCGCGGCCGCAAAGAGTTCCGGGCGCTGATTGACCACCGCACCGAGCAGCAGGCCGCCATTGGAGCGCCCGTCGATCACGAGCTTCGCATGCGCCGTGTAGCCTTCCTGCACGAGGTATTCGGCCGCGGCGATGAAGTCGTCGAAGACATTCTGCTTCTTGGCCTGCGTGCCGGCATCGTGCCACGCCCGGCCATATTCGCCGCCGCCGCGCAGATTGGCCACGGCGTAAACACCGCCCCCTTCGATCCACACCAGCGGGGGCACGGAGAATTGAGGGCGCATCACCACGTTGAAGCCACCGTAACCATAGAGCCAACCCGGCGCGGAGCCGTCGAGCTTCACGCCTTTCTTGTGCGTGATGAACATCGGGATCTTCGTGCCGTCCTTCGAAGGGTAGAAAACCTGCTTCGTCTCATACTGACTCGCGTCAAAGTCGGTCTTCGCTTCCTGCCAGACCGTCGTGGTGCCGGTGTCGAGATGGTGGCGCAAGATCGTGCCGGGAAAAAGGAACGAGGAGAAATTCACGAAGACCTCGGGGTCCTTGAACTTGCCCGCCACTCCGGCGACCGCGCCGAGTCCCGGCAGGGGAATCTCACCCTGCGGCGTGCCCGCGAGGTCGAAGATCGCCACGCGGCTCGCCACATCGTGCATGTAGGTCACCACGAAGCGCCCCGCGGAAATCCGCACCGCGTCAATCGTGTCGGTTGATTCGGCGATCACGGTGCGGGCGGCGGCGACTCCGGCATCGAGGTCGATCGCGATGATCCGTCCCCGGGGCGCGTCACTCGTGGTCGAGAAATAGAACGTGCGCTCCACGTTGCCGATGAAGCTGTAGTTGGATTCAAAATGATCGATCAGCGTGACCACGGCCCCGTCGAAGGACGGATGCTTCGCGTCCTGCAGATCGAGGTAGGCGACCTGATTGCCGCGTTGCCCGGGTTGGCTGATTCCGATCACCACATAGCGGCCGTCGGACGACACCTGGCCGCCGAAGGAGCGCTGCGGGTGGTCGGGGATCTCGTGGATCAACCGGTCTTCCGCCTGCGTGGTGCCGACGCGGTGGTAGTAGAGTTTCCGATGTTCGATCTTGCTGAAGACGTTGTGGTCGTCCGACGCCGGGGCCGGGTAGCGGCCGTAGAAGAAGCCCTGGCTGTCGTGCGACCAGCTCATCCCGGAAAACTTGATCCAGCGCAGGTGATCCGTCGCATCCTGGCCGGTGGCGATCTCGCGCAATTTGAACTCGTTCCAATCGGACCCGCCCGTGGCGAGTCCGTAGCCCAACCATTTGCCGTCCGGCGAGGGCGCCGTGGAGGTCACAGCCACCGTGCCGTCGCTCGAGAGCGTGTTGGCGTCGATCAGGACGCGCGGTTCCCCGTCGAAACCCTGCTGCACATAGAGCGGCGATTGATTCTGCAACCCGTCGTTTTTGTTGAAGAAAACCCAGCCGGCCTCGCGCGACGGCAGGCTGTGACGCGGGTAGTTCCACAAGGCCGTCAAGCGCTGGCGCACGCGCTCCACCTCGGGCATCTGGGCCAGCGCGGCGTCGGTGAAGGCATTCTGCGCGTCCACCCAGGCCTGGGTCTCCGTCGAGTCGAGATCCTCCAGCCACCGGTAGGGATCGGCCACCGTGACGCCATGATACTCATCGACGTGTTCGATCGTTTTCGAAACCGGGTAGGAAGCAGCGGCCAGCGCGAACGCGGGCACGAGCGCTGCCATCAGGAAGGGGCGAAAAACAGGACGCATGGGCTGACGAAATCCTAAACCGGCCGACAGGCAAGCCCGCGGGTTGACGGAGGGTGCGGCGGGTGGCGTCTGCATGATTGCCCTCGCCGGAGTTCGGGCTTTGTGTGGGGCCGTGTCGCCCCCCTCCCCCCTTTCCGCCGCCGAGCGCCTTGAGCGCCAGATGCGCTTCATCATCGAGACCGACAAGCTGAAGGAGGTCTTCCGCCAATCGCTGGTCATCCAGAGCCGGCGGCGGGAGAACAGCGCCGAGCACTCCTGGCACTTCGCGCTGATGATCATCACGCTGGCCGAGCACTCCAACCACCAGCCGCTCGACGTCCTGCGTGTGCTCAAGATGGTGCTGATCCACGATCTGGTGGAGATCGACGCCGGTGATACCTACGCCTACGACACCAAGAACATGGTCGACCAACACGAGCGCGAGGCCAAGGCCGCCACGCGCATCTTCGGTTTGCTCCCGGAAGACCAGACCGCCGAGTTTCGCGCCTTGTGGGACGAATTCGAAGCGCGCGAAACCGCCGAGGCGAAATTCGCCGCCGCCTGCGATCGCTTTCACCCCATGCTGCTCAATTGTCTCAGCGGCGGAATCACCTGGGCCAAGCACGGCGTCACCCACGACATGGTCGTCGCCCGCAACCAGCACGCCGCCGAAGGCTCGAAGGCCATCTGGGCCTACGCCCTGCGCATGATCGACGAGGCCGTGGCCGCCGGCACCCTCACCCGCAAGCCCGACTAGCTCAGGTCGCGAAAGCTGCCGAATTCCGGATCAAACAACCGGCGGTAGGTGCGGATGATCATGCCATCGGTGAGGCCGGCGAGATAATCGCAGATCCGGCGCGCTTTCCCGTCGAGCTTCGCCTCCGCCTCGATCAAGCGACTGACGTTCGGCGGCAGGATGTGGATCACGCGTTCGCCGCGCTCGGCGTAGTTGTCCCAGATCGTCGCGAAGAGCGCGTTGAAGATCGTGCGCGCCTTGTGTTCCAGCTGCTCCAGCTGCGGACTCTCGAAAATGATGTCATTGGCCATCTTCTTGAAAAACGCGGCTTCCGCCAGGGCCTCCTCCGCCACGATGAGTTCGAAGGCATAGCGATTGGTCTTCTCCGCCATGAAGTTGTCGCGCTCCTTGAGCCGGCAGGCCTGGATGAACTCGCCGATCTTGCGCGAGAAGACGTTCTCCAACCGGTCCGCGCGAATGGAGTTGAAGAGCGAATCGAGGTGGCGTTGCTGGCTCGCGTCGACGGTCTGCGTGCCCGCCCAGCGCTCCACGCGCTCGATGGACAGAAACCCCGCGCGGACCCCGTCCACGATGTCGTTGAGGGAATACGCGGCGTCATCCGCCCAATCCATGATCTGGCACTCGACGCTCTTGAAGTCATTCAATGCTGTGCCGCGCATAAGCGGACCCGGGATGCGTTTGCCGCCAAAGACCCAGTCGCGCACCTTTTCCTGCGAATCGTAGATGAAGTGGTTGATCGGGGGCGTGGCGAACTCGGTGTAGATCTTTTTGTATTTCAGGATGCCATCGAGCAGCGCGCGGGTCGGTTTCATGCCCCGCACGCCGGTCTCGTTCTGGTAAATCGTCTCGCACAGGAGGTGCAGCGTCTGCGCGTTGCCCTCAAAGCCACCCCGCCGTTTCATCAATTCCTGCAGGGTGCGCTCACCGCTGTGGCCAAAGGGCGGATGCCCCATGTCGTGCGCGAGACAGCTCGCCTCCACCAGGTCGGCGTCGATGAAAAAGTCATCCTTCAGCAGTCCGCCCCGGCTGAGCAGGTAATTGCAGATGGAGCGTCCGATTTGCGCGACTTCCATCGAGTGCGTCAGGCGCGTGCGGTAGAAATCGTATTCCCCGCTCAGGAAGACCTGTGTCTTCGACTGCAGTTTGCGGAAGGCGTGGGCGTGGATGATCCGATCGCGATCAATCTGGAACGGGGTGCGGTAATCGGGCTTCCGGCCCGCGCCCCACTCCTGCACGTCAAAGGCATTGTAGAATCGATTCTGCGGCATCGGCGGGTCTTTCGTCCCGCAATCCGCCGCCAGCGGCAATGCCAAAACACCAAATGACGTCATCCCGGGGGTGATTAAATCCGTGCCTGATCAGGGCGGCGAACTGGCCTCTGCACGGTAGGTTGCGCGCTCGCCGCGCAACGTGGCGCGGCAAGCGCGCCACCTACGGGAGGAGAACGGACCACGCGGTGCGTTAAGGATAACGCGTCCTGCCTCTTCCACGGCACGGATTCAATCATACCCCCTCATCCCGCGGCGCCCCGGCCTTCGGCCGTCCCCTGTGGGGGACCGCCACCGGGCAAGAATCACTTGGACAGGCTCCCATCCGTCTCCAATCTCGCCCCTCATGCCCCGCCTGCTGCTCCCCCGCATTCTGGTTCTGTGTTCCCTCCTGTTGGTGCCGGCGACTTTCGTCCGCGCCACCGAATCCACCCCGGCAACGCTCATCGCCGCCAAGGATCTGCTGAACCTCAAGCAACTCGACTCACCCACGCTGTCGCCCGACGGGGCCTCGGTGGTTTATGTCGTCCGCTCCATCGAGCTCAAGCCGGACGCCAAGGACGATTGGACCTACCACACCCATCTGTGGATCGCCGCCGTCGATGGCTCGTCGGCTCCCCGCCGGCTCACGTTCGCCGGCAACAACAATAACTCCCCGGCGTGGCATCCCGATGGACGGCGGATTGCTTTTGTTCGCGGTGGCAGCGGTCCCGGTGAACGCGCTCAGGTCCACGTCCTCAATCTCGCCGGGGGCGAGGCCGAACCCGTCACCCAGCTCGAGACCGGAGCCGGCAACCCGCGTTGGTCCCCCGATGGCAAACGCCTGCTGTTCTCCTCGTCGCTCAGCTATGCCCAAGTGCGCGACACGCTCGAGAAAACCGGGACCGACGCGACGCCCCCGTGGTCCGTCGAAAAGCCCGGTCGGTCGGCCAACGACACGGGCAATTGGAATCTCAAGTCCGGGTCCAAGGGCAAGGCCGCGTCGCCGAACGACGACACCAAATCCGCCAAGCTGCCCTCCACCGATCCGGATGGTTCACTTGCCGAGATGCGGGAGTGGCTTGCGAAAAACGAATCCGAGGGCAGTCCGCGAGTGACGTCGCGCTACAATTTCCTCGCCGAAGGTGATCTGCAGACCGAGTTGAGTTTCGCCCAACTCTATGTGCAGGACGACCTGCCCGGCGCAGTGGCGAAGCCGCTCGCCATCGGTTTCGAAGGAAAAAACGCCGCCGAGTGGATGATGGACAACCAGCACCTCATCTACGTTGCCGCGCGCGACGCGGGCGAGAATCCCGACCGCCAATTCGGTCGCAACAGCCTTTACCTGATCGAAATCGAGAC
>JAUXOH010000043.1 GCA_030682505.1 Candidatus Didemnitutus sp.
CAGATAACGAACGCGCGCCGAGCTCGTTACGGGGGCAGCGCGGAATTGCGCACCCGCGACGCGAGGAATGGTTGATTGGTCGCGATTAGGTCGAGAAGTTCCTTGCGATCACTGCCGGATGCGCGCGGATTTATTACCACCGTCTCGGTGGCGGCCGACAGATCGAATGGCACCCGCTGGCCGGTGGGCAAGCCCGCAAGAGCTCGTTCGATCTCCGTCTGGGTCCCACAGAACACGTCCGGCACAAACCGAGCGAATCTCGTTTCGCGTTCCTCGGCGTAGCGTCGGCGCTTTAGGAACGCCTGTTCGGGAAACCCATGTGACTCCGGGCTGTGGGCTTCATGGTCGATGTAGTCCACCTCCCGGAAATAGAGTAGGCGTTGCCCCACCTGCATCAGGGCGAACTGGTGCTGGAGCCGCCGCTCGGTCGATTGGATCGCAAGCCCGCCGTCGTCGTTACAATAGTCGCGCCACATCTCGGCGGACTCCACTTCCAGCTTTTGCCAGCAGCAGGCGTAGGTCGCCCGCCGTTGGTTCTCGAAATGTAATCGCGGGTCGGGGGCGTTCTCGCCGAACACGCTGCGACTGACTGCCACCAACTGGTCGAGCATTGGCTGGGTGGGTCGGCCCTCGAACGGATCGGCTTCGAGATGATCGAGCCGACAAAGGTAAAGCTCCGAGCGCCGGAGCAAATCGACGGCCTTGAATTGATTGAAATACCGCCAAAGCTTGCGGAACGGGTCAAAGGCCTCGCGGACGATGCCGTGGACGAAAACCCGCTCCCAGTTGTCGGTTGCACGGATCACCCATCGCAGATTGTGCTGCTCCCAGACGAACCCGTCGGTTGCCAACTGGGTGAGGCTGAGCCGGGCGGGCCGGCCGTGGCGCAGTTTGGTCAGACCTCGCGCGAGCAGCTCCGAGTATTGGAGGGGGGCGCCGATGATGCGGGCGGAGGCAAGGAAATGCCAGTCGGCCAGCGCCGGAGGTGTGAACCGGATCGGGTCCACGCTCGCGGAGGGCAAGGGCGGTGGAACCGCGTTCGTTTCCTCCAAGAGTCCCTCGGCTCGCATTCGTGCTGCGCTTTCTGCGGTGAACATCGCTCGGTCAAACAAAGAGGTATTTCGGAATCATCGTGAACGTCGGCTCGCCATTCGCGGCCCGGCTGGCAAGCGACATCCGATACATGGCCGGCTCCGGCAGGTCGATTGTCCTCCCGTTGACTGGGTCAATCCACCGGTGGGCGGCAGGTTTACCCTTGCCGGGAACCAGTGGTGGCCGGAGGACGCGTCGCTGGTCGCGTTGTTCGATGTGGAATAGCACCGGGTAGTGGTCGGGCAAGTCGCGGGCATCCGGCACCAGCAGCAGTGATTTGACCTTTTCGGCCACCGTTTCATCCCGTGCAAGGATATGGGTCATTTGCAGGAGGCTGCGGATGACGATTCCATGAACTTGCGGGGCCGCCAGCAATTCGGCGGAGATCGAATCCAGTAGGGTCTCCGAAACGGCATCGAATGTGGTGACGCCGACCACATGCAATTCGCCCGCCGCCGCCTCGATCGGAAACTTGTGAAGTGCCTTGGACAAAAAGCCGTCGCCGGCCTTCAGGAAGGTGTCGTAATCGACCAGCCTGGCCCAGTCCGACCGCCGGAACTTCGCCTCCAGCAGGACCACAACGCTCTCCACCTCGATGCGCCAGTCCACATCCCCGGATTGTCCCGGCAAACGGCCACCGCGCCGTATTTTTCCGGAGCGCCAGCCGGTCATCCATAGAGTCTCCTCGACGGCGGCGAGGTGGTTGCGCGGGTCGCACAGCGAGGCCAGCGACAGCGCCGCCTCTTCCTCCGGGATCAGGGCCAGCGCATCGATCGCCCGCACCAGCCGCAGCGGGCAGCCGAGGTTGAGTCCGATACCGTCGGCATCCTTTAGGAAGCTCAGGCAAGTCGGGTCCGAGGGTATAGTTCGCTCGCTCCCTTGGCCGGAACCCGGAACGAAATAGTAGGTGAAGGGTGGCAGGCCATCGGGCAGCCGTGGTTGCGGCGGATACACCAGTTGGCGCAGCCCACCAACGGGATCGAACGGCGGCCGATTTTTCTCCACCCACGCGCGCAGGCGCTCGGCGGCGGCGTCCGGGTCGGATCGGTGGCGTCGCAGGAGCTGCAAGAGGAGTTCTTCCGAGGTCATGGCGGGCCGCATACTTATATCAGCCGCTTGATGGCAGATTCTGATAGTATTTGCATGTGCAATCGCCACACTCTCTTTGACCCGGACAGCGCCTTTGCCCAAATCGCACGGATCCTTCTTGGCATTCCCAATTTCGGATGGGTGATGAGACAAAGAGACAAATGGAAAAGTCGCCTCGACAGACCCAAATGATCGATTTGTCTCACGGACGCCACCGTCGGGGCTGGTTTTTACACATACTCCCTCTGCGAAATGTAGCTAGACATCACTTATTAGTCTCACTTGTTTCGCCTGCCGCTCCCGCTCGGGGGCACCAGTTGGCGATTTTTCGGGGAGAATGGGACCGTGCGGGTGGGGCGGCCCCCGGATTGGCCGTCGTTGCGGGGCGCTTGCCTACAGGCCGTTGCGAAACGTCTGGTGATCGATCACGCCGCTGGCGCGAACCTCTGCCAAGGCCGTCGCGTAGGCTCCCAAGAGTCGCAAGTCATAACGCAGTCGGGCCCGAATCGTCGCGTCCTCCTTCGTCAGCTCGGGCGCAGCATCGGGCGCATTCAGACTGTCGCCGACGTATTGGACGATCGCGTGTTCGGGCAACCACAGCAGGCGGTTGTTCTTGGTGCCGTTCATCCGCAGTTCGGCCACCGGATAAGCCCCACCCCGACCCGCCGAAACCGTGACGATCAGACCGGGCTTGTGCCCGACCTCGTCGGTGGAGCAACAAAGCAGGAAATTTTTTATGCCGGGCGTCGCCATGCCGCTCCATTCGGGGCTGACCACCACCAGGGCGTCCGCCGCCTTCAACTCACGCGAAATGGGCGCCCAGAGATCGGGCGGAGCCCCGCCGTGCGCCTCATCCCACAGGGGCAGGGGATTTTTGCTCAGACTGTAGAGGAAAACCTCCGCGCCGCTGACTTCCTGCGGCAGGGCCGACTTGAGGTAGTGGGCGACCTTGAGCGATTGTGCGTCGGCGCGATGACTTCCACTGAGGACAAAGAACTTCATGACGCGAAGGATGCGGAGGCCGGGCTTGCTTGCAAGCGGGGTTCGACTAACTCTGCCCGCGTGCCGAACTCATTTGGAAAGCTTTTCCAAATCTCCACCTGGGGCGAAAGCCACGGGCCGTCCGTGGGCGTCGTGATCGACGGCTGCCCTCCGCGCCTGCCGCTCGCCGAATCGGACATCCAAGCCGACCTCGACCGGCGGCGCCCGGGACAAAGCGACATCACGACGCCGCGTCAGGAAGCCGACCGGGTCGAGGTGCTGTCGGGCATTTTTGAAGGCTGCACCACGGGCCAACCGCTCGCCCTGCTCGTGCGCAACGCCGATGCGCGCCCCGAGGCCTACGCGGAAATGAAGGAAAACTACCGGCCGTCGCATGCCGATTTCACTTATCAGGCCAAATACGGCGTGCGCGACCACCGGGGTGGTGGCCGTTCTTCGGCGCGCGAGACGATCGGGCGGGTGGCTGCTGGCGCGGTCGCCCGCAAGATCCTTTCCCTCGCCGGCGGAGTGGAAATTCGCGCCTACGTGACGCATGTCCACCGCGTCGCGGCGCCCTCGCTGGACCATTTTCCGACCTTGGCGGAGGTCGAGGCGACCGCCGTGCGTTGTCCGCACCTTCCGACCGCCGAAAAAATGATCGCGACGATCAAGGAAGCGCGCGCCGCCGGTGATTCGGTCGGCGGTGTGATTGAATGTCGCGTGCGCGGCGTGCCGGCGGGCTTGGGCGAACCCGTGTTCGATCGGCTTGAGGCCGACCTGGCCAAGGCGATGCTCTCGCTCCCGGCGACCAAGGGCTTCGAGATCGGCAGCGGCTTCACCGGCACCTTGCTCAAGGGCTCGCAGCACAACGACGCGTTCGTCCAAAAGGAGGGCGGGGTCGGCACGGCAACGAACAAATCCGGGGGGGTGCAAGGCGGCATCAGCAACGGGGAAGAGTTGGTTTTCCGCATCGCCTTCAAACCGACCGCGACGATCTTGCAAAAGCAGCAGACGGTCAACGTGCACGGCGAGGCGAGCGAGCTGCAGGCGCGGGGTCGCCACGACCCGTGTGTGGTCCCGCGGGCGGTCGTCATTGTCGAGGCGATGACCGCTTTGGTGCTCGTCGATCACTGGATGCGCCACGCGGCGCAAAACCACACGTTCAAGTTCTGACTTGTCCGACAGGCAGGGTGGGGTTCCTGTTTGCCCAATGAGTTCAAGTGCCACGCTGGTCTATTTCATCATCGGCACCCCGGGATCGGGGCGCCGGGCGCTCGTCTTGGATCTGATTGAAAACGGTCTCACCCCGGCCGAGTCCGCGTTGGTGCTCATCTCGAGCATGGAAAAGGCCGATGTGGCGGAAGAAAAACTGGCCGTGCGTCCGCTCACCGAGGTGCGCCGCTGGGAGCGCACCGCCCCTGAGATTCTGCCGGAATGCGGCGTGCCGCCGAGCACCCACGTTTTTCTCTTTGCCGATTCGCGCGAGGACACCCTGACGCAGATCGAATCACTCAAGCCCTGGATGGAGCAACGCGGGGCCGAACTCGCGCGGATCTTCTGTGTGGTCAATTGCCAGTTCGCTGAAAAGCACGCCACCCTGCTGCCGTGGTTTGACGCCTGCATCCATTTTGCCGACGTCGTCTTCCTCACTCAGCGCGCCGGAGTGGAGAACAAGTGGCTCAGCGGCTTCATCCGTCGCTATGAGGAGTTGTTTTACCCGTGTCACTTCCTGCAGATGGGAAAGGGAGGAATCGCCAATCCGGCCGTGGTGCTCGAGCCGCAGCCCCGTCGGGTGACGCAGTATTTCGAAGAGGTCGATGAATACGAGGGCATTGAAATCGGAACGGAGGACGACGACGAAGCGGACGAAGACGCCGTGGATGAAGACGCGATCCAACCCGAGATCTACTTCGAGCGCAACCGGGCCGGCCGGCGCGTGAAGGAAGTCGTCGATCCGCGCAGCTACTTCGAGCCCTGAGCGCGGCGGCGCCGCTTGGCGGGTGCGGCTGTTTTCGCCGTGTAGTATTCCAGCCCGACCTTCGGCGCATAGGCCGAGAGCACGGCTTGGGTGGCGCTCAATTGGCTCGCCAGGGTGGGCACTTCGACGAGGACGCATCGGCTCACTTCATGGGTGGCGCTCCGCGGTTGATTCATGTTCATGAATGCGAATGCCGACTCGAGCGGTGAAAGGCTGGGATTGTAGGCGGCGTTCGCGGCGTAGCGCCCCGGGAAGATCGTCCCATCGATCAATTGAATCGCGACCCCGCAGTAGTGGTGGGCCGTGTCGGTCAGATAGGGCGCGTAGCTCCCGGACGCGGCCGCCAGTGCTGCGGCGATCACGGGATCGCGCGACGATTTGCCGTTCAAGGCGAGGGCATGGTGGCACAACCCGGGGTCCATCCATCCGCCCTTTACGCCGAGCGCGGCGGGACCGAATGCCTCCGGCAAATACTTGCTGAGCGGGAAAGCCGTGTGGGTGGAGAGATCGTCGGGGATCGCCGGCAACAGGAGGGGAAGGTCCTTTCCGTTGACCAACTCGTTGAGAAATTGGCGGCAATAACCGCAGGGCGCGGCACTGATCGCGAGCGAATGCAGGCCCGCTTCGTCGTTCAGCCACGCATTGTTCGTGGCTGCCTGCTCGGCGTGGACGCTGAAGCTCAGCGCGACGTTGCGAAATTCAAAATTCGCCCCGAGGTAGAGGTTCGAGCAGCCGGTGCCCTTCACCGGCAGTCCGGCCGCGACGGTGCCCACCGGGTAGTGCGAGACCGGAACCACCGCATACTGCTGCGCCACCGGGAGCAATTGCATCATGAGCGCGCCCTGCTCGATCTGGAGTTGGCGCAGCAGGCGTGCGACGACGCTGGCGGGGAGCCGGCCCTGCCCATCCCAGAGCTGATCGATGTCGGTGCGAACTGACGCGGGGAACCGGGCGACGGCCTTCTTCCAGTCTGCCGTGCGGGCGATGCGTTTTTTCATGGTGGGAGGATGATCGAAAGAGAGGCCGGACAATGAATCCAACCCGTCGCCGCACGGCCCGTCAATCCGGGGCTCGAAAATACCCTGCCTGATTATCGGCGGAGTTCTTGCGGCGGAATGAGCTAGACTGTCAGGATGATTCGACCCGAAGTTGCTCCTCCCATGGCGATCCCCGCTCAACGTCTCCCTGAATTTCGCACGATGTATCGCGCGCTCGAGCGACGGGACGCGGCGTACGAAGGCGTCTTCTTCACCGGCGTGAAGACGACGGGCATTTTTTGTCGGCCCACCTGCCGCGCCAAGAAGCCCAAGCCGGAGAACGTCGAGTTCTTCCCGAATGTATCCGAGGCCCTGCACGGCGGCTACCGACCCTGCCGCCTGTGCCACCCGATGGATACGACCAAGCCCGTGCCGCCGCTCGTGGAGCAACTGCGCCGCGCGGTGGAGGCCGCCGCTGACGGCCGGGTGACCGACAAAGACCTGATGGCCATGGGCGTGGACCCCTCGACGGCCCGGCGACGCTTCAAGTCCTATCACGGCATGACTTTTCACGCCTACCAGCGTGCGCGGCGCATGGGACTGGCGTTGCGCGACGTCAAGGCGGGCAAGCCGGTGATTGAAGTGCAACTGGAACGGGGCTACGAATCGACCAGCGGGGTCCGCGAGGCCATCGCCCGGATGTTCGGCCAGTCGCCGCGGGGAGCGAAAAGCAGCGCCCGTCTCTTGGGCCGACGCCTTGAAACACCGCTCGGCACCATGCTCGCGCTCGCCGATGACCAGGGGTTGCGGGTGCTGGAGTTCATTGATCGCCGCGGTCTGGAGCGCGAAATCAGCGTGCTCC
>JAUXOH010000045.1 GCA_030682505.1 Candidatus Didemnitutus sp.
ATTTCTTTTTCCAAACGTACCTCGACCAGGAGCACGGTTGCCTTGATGTCCGCGACGACGAGCGCACCGCGTTTGTCACCCACACGACCCGGATGGCCAACTTCGATGCCGCGCGTTACCTCTGCCAATGGGCGCGTCTGGCCAAATCCGTCGGCCTCGCACCCGACACCACCAAGCTGGAACCCGTCCGCACTTCCGGACGCTTTGCCATTTTCGACAAATCGAACCGCAAGGAGCAGGGCCTCTTCATGTACCGCGACGCCGAGTCCGGTCTCCAGGTGCAGCTCCCGTTGATCAGCGCCGGTGGCACGGCCACCTCGGACAGCCTGCCGTTCCCGCATTGCCCGGGCGTGTTTGATTGGCCGGACAGTCTCTACCTTCCGGTGATGCTCCCCGAGCTCACCTTTGGCGACAACGTGACCATCCCGGCTTTCTACGGCCAACGCTGCGTCACCGGCCTCGGTCTGAAGAACTCGTTCTACTTCCGCTACGAACAGCCCGAGCTCATCAACACCAAGGAAGAGATCATCAAGGGTCTCGGCAGCGTGAAGGTGCAATGGACCTTCACCGGGGCCAAGGTCGCCGCCGAGTTTTCCTACACGGTCAAGAGCCAGGTGCAGCTGGACAAGTTCCGCTTCGCCTTGGTCATCGGGGCTCCGCACACGAAGTATCGGGTCGCCAGCTCACTCGTCATCGGTCCGGAAGGTCACCGCTGCCAGGTGCAGAAGGATGACTTCCACGCCAACTGGCAGGAAACCGAAGTCGTGACCGCCGACCCGAACTACCGTTCGAACTACGGCAAGATTCATTATGTGCAGATGTTCGTGCGCGACCATCCGCTCATCATGCGTCCGGGTCAGATCTACCGCTTGGCGGTTTCGTTCGAACCGGACCTGACAACCGCGGAATCCTGACCGTCACCGGTTTCCGGCGGCGCTCGTGCCGCCCATCCAGCCCGCCCTTGCCGGCGGGCTTTTTCTTGCCCCTCAACCGTTGCTCGGCGGCGACTCCGGCGGCGGCGCAGTCTGCTCCACCACAGCCGCCACGGCGGACGTCACACCTTCGGTTTTCTTCGGGCCGCCCACGAGCACGTCGAGCTGACCCTGGATCTTGATGAAGAAATCCGCGTCAAGGTTGCCAATCGGCACTTCGACCATCTGGTGCGTGCGCATGTGCTCGTAAACCGTGCGCAGTCCGTCGGCGGTCACGCTCCGGGGCTTGATCGCCTTCTTGCGCTCGAGCATCAGGGCGAGGAATTGCAGCAACGGCGTGTTGGTCTCGTCCGGCGGATTGACCGGGTCGGCCAGCGCCAGAAAGAGGTTTTCGGCCGTCAGTTTCAGCGCCCGGTCGGCGTTGTCCTCCACCCGGCGGGGCTGGTAGTCGATCACCCAGCGGCAGAGCACCTCGCTGGGTCGCTCCAGATTGGCAGCCTCGCTCTCCAGCAGGTCGCGGCGTCCCAGCAGACCGTCGGCTTCCCGGACGAGGTAGCACACCACGCGGTCATCCTCGACGAAATCGCGATGGGAAACGCAGCATTGGGTGGAAATCGGTTGTAAGGTCAGCTCCATGAACGGGCCTCTTGTCTACTTCCGCCCGGGTTGAATGCTAGCCCAAATCCTCCTTTCGTGCTTCCGCGGGGAGGAAACCGCCCGGGCCCGCTCCACCGGCAAACAGGTGCAACTTTTGTTGGCCAACCTGCGGCGCATCGGCTGGACTCCCGCCATGGCCGACATCCAGTCCCTCCTCAGTGTCCGAGAGATCAAGGCGCTCGACAAGAACAGCACCGACAACTTTCCCAGCGTGCTCCTGCTGCGCCGCTCGACCGCCAAGACCGCCAAGAACGGCAATGCCTTTCTCACCGTCGAACTCGGCGACAAGACCGGCAGTTTCAGTCTGAACATCTTCGGCGACAACCCGGCCTTTGAACTCATCTCCGCGCTCAAGGAAGGCGCCGTCCTGCGCATCGAGGCCAAACTCGAATACTACAACGACCGCCTCTCCCCCCGCTTGGTGCGGGCCGAGTCCATCTCGCTCGAACAACTGCAGGACGCCGCCGTGCTCGCCAATCTCGTCGAAACCGCTCCCGAGGATCCGGAATTGCTCTGGGCCGAGTTCGAGGAACACATCGCCGCCATCCAGCACGTGGAACTTCGCGCCACGGTGCAGGCCGTCTTCGATGACATCGGCGCCCAGTTCCGCATCGCGCCGGCTGCCGTCTCGATGCACCATGCCTACCGTCACGGCCTGCTGGAGCACACCTGCCACATGGCGCGCGTGGCGCGGGCGCTTTTTTCGATCTATCCGGAAGTCGATGCCGACCTCGCGCTGGCGGGCATTCTGGTGCACGACACCGGCAAGGTGATCGAGTATCAGGGCGACCTCGTCACCAGCCGGAGCCGCCGCGGCGTGCTGCAGGGGCACGTTGTCCTTGGCTACCAGCTCGTGCGCAAGGCGGGCATGAAGACAAAGCTTCATCCCGGCCTGCTCGAGCGTCTCGAGCACATTGTTCTCAGCCATCAGGGTGAACTCGAGTGGGGGGCCGCAGTCATCGCCGCCACGCCGGAGGCGGTGTTTGTGGCCAAGATCGACGATCTCGACGCCAAGATGGGCATGGTCCAGCGCCTGCTACGCAACGCGGGCGACGAGCCCGCGGACGAGTTTTCCGAGCGGCACTTCGGTCTCAATTCGTCACTGCTGCTGACCAAGCCACCCAAGATGCCGGTCGAGTAGTTGGGTTGGTGGAGGTTCGTCGCGTGAGCGGCTGCAGTCCGGCCGAGTCGGGCCTTCGTCCAAGACGAATCTCACCATGCTCGCCGCCTAATTGCCGGGTGCAGACGCAACGGCTGCTTCCGCAGATTTCCCCGATGCCTTCGCCCCCCCCGACCTCCACGCCATCGCCGTTCTCCTTCTGGTCGGGATCGCTTTCGCTTCTTCACCCGCGCTGGCGGATAAACGTTCTCCGACCTTCTCCGCGTGGGCACACCGCTGCTTCTCATCATGTGGGCAGTCCTTTCCTTCTTCCTCGTCTGACAATACCAGATCTGCCTCGCTTGGATGGCTAGGAGCCCGCGCGGTCTTCGGCTGTCCGGATCTCGGCTAGGTGAGCAGCTGCACGATCCGCACGATGGGCAGGAAGAGCGCGACCACGATCGTGCCAACCACACCGGCGAGGAGCACGATGAGGACCGGTTCGATCAAGGAGCTGAGTCCGGCCACCGCCGTGTCGACCTCATCTTCGTAGATGTCGGCCACCTTGCTGAGCATCTCCGGCAACTGACCGGTATGCTCCCCGACATCGATCATGCTCGTGACCATCGCTGGAAAAACCTGCGTGCGCTCGAGCGGCCGGGCAACCGGTTCGCCTGCTTTGACGCGATCGTGCACCACCTCGAGCGCGTCGGCCACGCGGACATTGCCGGTCGTGTCCCGCGTGATCGTGATCGCCTGCAGGATCGGCACCCCGCTCGCGAGGAGCGTGCCCAGCGTCCGCGTGAAACGTGCCACGAGCGATTTCATGAGGAGTTCACCGAACAGCGGCAGCCTGATCAACCAGCCGTCAACCCAGCGTGAACCCGACGGGGAGCGGCGAAAGAGGTGGAAGCCGATCCAGCCGCCGATCAAGACGGCGAGCACCACGAGGTAGTGCTGCCGCACCGCGTCGCTCGCCACCAGCACCGCTTGCGTGAGGGGCGGCAAAGGTGCGCCCTTCAACAGGTCGGCGAAGATTTGCTGGAACTTCGGCACCACGAACACCAGCAGGCCCGCGAGGATCAGCACCGCCACCGCCATGACGACGAGCGGATACATCATCGCCGCCTTGATCTTGCCGCGCAGCTGCAGGCTTTTCTCCTGAAACTTCGCCACGCGATCGAGCACCACCTCCAGCACTCCGCCGGCCTCGCCGGCTTTGACCATGTTGACGTAGAGCCGGTCAAAAACCAGCGGATGCCGGGCCAGCGCCTCGGACAAGCTGCTGCCCGACCGGATATCGTCGGCGAGTGCCTCCATGATCTGTTGGAAGGCGCGGTTGCGCTCCTGCCGGCTCAGCACTTCCAGGCCGCGCAGGAGCGGCATGCCGGCTTTCAACAGGACGCC
>JAUXOH010000059.1 GCA_030682505.1 Candidatus Didemnitutus sp.
CTCTGAGAATCGACGGATTTCGAACAAAAAAATCTCGGGCGATCAAATCGTCGGGCACAAAAAAAACGCCGGCTCCGAAGAGCCGGCGGAGTTGTTGGAAGAAAGACCCGTGAGGGTTACTTCTTCTTCTTGCCGGCTTTCGCAGCCTTCTTGGCAGGTTTCTTAGCAGCTTTTTTCTTGGCCATGCGTGAATTTTTAGGACGAAACGCGGAATAACGCACGAAAAAAATTTTTGTTGGCTTGCGATTTTCACCCACGCGTTTGGTGGCAGAAAAGCGCAGCCGCGCAACGGGCGGCGGATTTTGCGCGCGGATTTTTTTTTCAACGCGCGTAAAGTTGCGCGAGTTCCTTCAAATAAGATGCGGTGCTTGCGAATTGTTCATCCAACTGCGCGCCGGTGTAGCGCCACTGCCAATTTCCGGTTGGTTTGCCCGGAGTGTTGAAGCGCGCGTCGGAACCAAGGGAAAAAACATCCTGCAACGAGAAGATCGCGAGGCGGGAAGCGCACGCATACGCCGCGCGGATGAAGTCCCACGCGATTTCTTCCCCGGAGATGCGGAGATAACGGCGGGCAAAGTCGCGTTCCTGCGCGCTGGCGGTGCCATACCAGCCGCGGGTGGTGTCGTTGTCGTGCGTGCCGGGGTAGATGACGCTGTTGGGCGTCGCGTGGTGCGGCAGATAGCCGTTTTGCGCGGTATCACCAAAGGCGAACTGGAGGACGAGCATGCCGGGGAGTCCGGTTTGGCGGCGCAGCTCGTGCACCGACTCGGTCAGGTCGCCGAGATCCTCGGCAATGATGCGGGCCTTCGGGAAAGCGCCATGAAAGGCGCGAAACAGCTCCAGGCCCGGTCCGGGCAGCCATGTGCCGCGGCGGGCGTTCTCGGCGGGGAGAGGAATGCTCCAATAAGTGTCGAAACCACGGAAGTGATCGATGCGCACGACGTCATAGAGCGCAAAGGCGGCGCCCAGGCGCTCCTTCCACCAGCGATAGTCGTCGTTGCGATGGGTTTTCCACGTGTAGAGCGGATTGCCCCAGAGTTGGCCGTCGGCCGAGAAGTAGTCCGGCGGCACGCCGGCGACCGCGGTTGGCTGCAGGGTTTCCGGATCAAGTTCGAAAAGCCCGGGATTGGCCCAGGCATCGGAGGAATCGAGCGCGATGAAGATGGGAATGTCGCCGATGATCTCGATGCCGCGGTCCCGGGCGGCGGTGCGAATCAATTCCCATTGTCCGAAGAACAGATACTGGGTGAAGGCATGCTCCTCGATCTGGGTGGCAAGCTGGGCCCGGAGCGGCGATTTGACCGCCGTGGTGTAGGTGCGCTCGGCGAGGGGCCATTCGGTCCACGAGCGGCCGTCGAAATGGTCCTTGAGCGCACGATAGAGGGTGTAGGCATCAAGCCAGGCGGCGTGCGTGCGCTTGAATTCCGCGAAATCACCGAAGGGGAGAGCGGGCCGGAGGGACTGGTAGTTGGCGAAGGCCTGTTGCAGCAGCGGCAGCTTGATCCGGTGGAGCGCCTCGTAATCGACCTGAGCGGTGGAGAGCTTGGTCAGCGGCAGGAGCGCGTCGGCCTCCAACAGCCCGGGGGCAACGAGCGCCTGGAGATCGATGAGATAGGGATTCCCGGCGAAGGCGGAGAAGCACTGGTAGGGAGAATCGCCGTAGCTGGTGGGCCCGAGCGGACAGATCTGCCAGTATTTGAGTCCGGCCTGCTGCAGAAAATCGAGAAAGCGCACGGCGTGGGCATCAAAGACCCCGACGCCTTGATCGCTGGGGAAGGCGGTGGGGTGCAGCAGGAGCCCGGCACCGCGTTGCGTGAGCCAGTTGAAAAGCGGCAAGGGCGCATCGCCCTCAGCGGGCTTGGATGAACGGGGGGCGGCGGCGGGTTTTTTCACGGGGAAGGGCAGGGAGGGCGCTGGCGTTGAAGGTGGATCAGGGGAGGCTAATTTGCCGGTGGGCAATGGTGACCGATTCCGGTTGATCGACACAAAATCAGGATTCCGGCCACCGCGCGGGATCAATACCCGGCGGCGTGTCCGTCTTTGCGGCTTTCGCTGGCGCCAACATAGGTGGCGTTGGCGTGATCGCGATGGATGGCCTGATAACCCCCGAAACCACCGTTGCCAATGCGGACGTTGTGGCCGCGTTGCATCAGCGCCCGCACGCTTTCATACGGCACGCCGCTTTCCACCTCCACGAAACCACCGTCGGTCATTTTGGGATTATCGTAATCGGACGAGCCTTCGTGCTGCCAACGCGCGGCGTCGCCTGCCTCCTGGATGTTCATGCCCCAATCGATCAGGTTGCACACGATTTGGACGTGGCCCTGCGGTTGCATGGCCCCGCCCATCAAACCGAACGAGAGCCACGGCTTGCCGTCCTTCATGATGAACGCGGGGATGATGGTGTGAAAGGGGCGCTTGCCGGGAGCGTAGGCATTGGCGTGCGCCGGATCGTGCATCACGAACATTTCGCCGCGGTCCTGAAAGGCAAAACCGAGTCCGGGCACGACGATGCCGCTGCCCATGCCCCGGTAGTTGCTTTGGATCAGCGACACCATGTTGCCTTCGGCGTCGGCGGTGGAGAGGCAGATCGTGTCGCCCTCTTGCAACGCGGGATTGCCGGCATCGTAGGAACGGCGGGCCCGTTCGCCGATCAGTTTGCGGCGCTCGGCGGCATACGCCTTGGAAAGCAGGCCCGGCAGCGGAATCCGGGAAAACTCCGGATCGGCGTAAAACTTCGCGCGATCCTCGAAGGCGAGTTTCTTGGCTTCGATCATGACGTGCAGCGCCTCGGGTGAGTTGTAGCCCATCGCCTTCAGGTCGTAGGCTTCCAGAATGTTCAGCATCTGCAGGGCCGCGATGCCCTGACCGTTGGGCGGCAGCTCAAAAACATCATAGCCGCGGTAATTCACCGACGCGGGCTCGACCCAGGTGGACGTGTGCTTTTCCAGATCCACCTTGCGCAGATGGCCGCCCTGGGCGCGCATGAACGCGTCGATCTGGTCGGCGATCTCTCCCTGGTAGAAGACCCCGCGGCCTTTCTCGCCCAACAGTGTCAGTGTGTTGGCGAGATCGGGATTCTTGAAGATCTCACCCTTGGCGGGGGCGCGTCCGCCGGGGGCGAAGGTGGCAAGGAAAGCCCCGGGAAGCTGGTCGGCTTGGGCGTTGCGCACGCCGATGTTCCAAAGGTAGCCGATGTATTCCGTGACCGGAAAGCCCTCGCGGGCGTAGCGGATGGTCGGGGCGAGCACGTCGCGCATCGGCAATTTGCCGAACTTGGCGTGCAATTCGAACCACGCATCGACGGTGCCCGGAACGGAAATGGGCAGGAAGCCGCGCGGCGGGATGTTGGTTCGGCCCTGTTGCTTCAATTCCGCCCGCAATCGCTCTGCGCTCAACCCCAGCGGCGAGCGACCGGATCCGTTGAGGCCGTAAAGTTTTTGGTCGCGGGCGCTCCAAACGATGGCGAAAAAGTCGCCGCCAATGCCGTTGCCGGTGGGCTCCATCAATCCCAGGGCGGCGTTGGCTGCGATCGCGGCATCGATGGCGCTGCCACCGGCCTTGAGCACGTCGAGGGCGATCTGCGTGGCCAGGGGGTGCGAAGTCGCCGCCATGCCGTGTTGGGCGATCACTTCCGATCGCGTGGCGAAGGCGCGGCCATTGACCCGGTCGGGCTGTGCGAAGGCCGCGCCAACCACGGTGAACACGAGCACGAGCCGCGAGGCAGAGCGAAGAAGGTTCATGGCCGGACGCTACCCCGCCGGTTGGTCGGGTCAATCGGCGAGCGTCTCGTCGGCGGACGGCAGATTGGTCGGGAGCTCCGGGGTCACGCGGGGAGTGGAACAGCTCTGGCCCCGCCTTTCAACCCTGCGGAAGCGCGGTTCAGGCGGTGCGCTGGCGCACGGCCTCGAAGAGCGTGATGATCGTGGCCATGGCGACGTTGAGGGAGTCGGCCTGGCCCACCATCGGGATGCGCACCAAGGAGGAGCTGTTCTTCAACCAGAAGTCGCTCAACCCATACTGCTCGCTGCCCATCACGATGGCGAGCGGGCCGCGGAGGTCGGCTTGCGTGTAGAGCAGCTTCGTATCGGGGGTGGTGGCGACGATGCCGATGCCGCGCTCGATCAGCCACGCGTGCACCGTGGCCGAGTCGGCAATAACCACCGGCACGGAAAACAGCACGCCGGTCGACGACCGTACGACGTTGGGGTTGAAGACATCGGTGACCGCATCGCAGACGATGACGGCCCCGACCCCGGCGGCGTCGGCGCTGCGCAAAATCGTGCCCAAATTGCCGGGCTTTTCAATCGATTCGACCACGAGGAGCAGCGGTTGCGTGCCCAGCGAGAGCTCCGCCAGCGTGCGTTTCCACTGGGGCGCCACCGCCAGCAGGCCGTCGGGCCGGTCGCGGTAGGAGACTTTGGCAAAGGCCTCCTTGGAGAGCTCGGTCAATTGCGCACCGGCGGCCGCAGCCTGCTCGAGCAGGGCCGGTTCGTTTTCCCCGAGAAACCACTCGGCGCAGAAATAGAGGTCTTGCAGCGCCACCTTCTTCTCCAGTGCCCGCCGCACCTCGCGATAGCCCTCGACCAAGAACAGCCCGGATTCATCGCGCTCCCGACGCTCGCGCAGGCGCACGAGCTGCTTCACGCGGGGGTTCTGCAGACTGGTGATTTTCTCGGCCATGGAAACGGTCCCCACGAAACACACGAAATGGACCAAAGAGCCAAACCAAACTTGCGGCGGCTGAAACCGGCGCCACCGGTCTGTGCCGGCCACGGAAGCGCAAAGGCGGAGTGGAAATTGGCTTCCTCTGGCCGCTTTCGTGTCTTTCGTGTGTTTCGTGGGCAAAAAGAAAAAATTCAACGACCATCCCTTTCCTTATCGTGCCGAGATCGAGTTCGAGATCGCGACGCTGACCAATCGCGGGGTCGGGCTGGGCCGCGTGGTGTTGCCGGACGCGGTGCCCGGGCAGGCGGGCGGCGGCTGGGTCGTGATGGTGCCCTTTACCTTGCCGGGGGAGCGCGTCCGCGCACGCGTCTACCGCAACCACAAGAACTACTCCGAGGCCGATCTGCTGCGGATTCTCACCCCCGCGCCCGAGCGGATTGCGCCGCGGTGCGCGCTGTTCGGCCAATGCGGTGGCTGCCAATACCAGCACCTCAGCTATCCCGCGCAGGTGAAATGGAAGCGCCAGCAGGTGGAGGAGCTGCTGCTCCACCTAGCGGGAGTGACTTTCGCCGTGGCCCCGGTCATCCCGTCGCCGCGCGAATTTGGCTACCGCTCCAAGATCACGCCGCACTTTCAATTGCCGCGCGACCGCGACGAAGCGCCGGGCGATCGCGTGCCCGCGGCGCCGCCCATTGGTTTTCTGAAACAGGGCTCACGCTTTGACCTCGTCGATGTGCCGCGCTGCGAGATCGCGACCGACGAGATCAACGGGAAACTGACAACCGTGCGCGCCGACGCGCAGCGGAAGATCCAGGCGGGTGAATTCCAACGCGGCGCCACGTTGCTCTTGCGGCATGCGCAGGAGGGGGTCGTGACCGACCATGATGCGGTGATCCACGAAAAGATCGGCGACCTGACGCTGCGGTTCCTTGCCCGGGATTTTTTCCAAAACAATCCGTTCATCCTTCCCGCCTTCACGGACTATGTGCGCGGGCAGGCGGCGGCCAGCGGGGCGCGGTTTCTGGTTGATGCGTATTGCGGCAGTGGGCTCTTCGCTCTCGCGTGCGCGCCGGCCTTTGACCGCGTCACCGGCGTGGAAGTAAGCGAGACCTCGGTCAAGTTCGCCCGGGAAAACGCCACGGCCAACGGGATCGACAACGCCTCGTTCACGGCGGGTGACGCGGCGACAATCTTCGGTGGACTCGATCCGGCATTCGTGCCGGCCGACACCGCGGTGGTGATCGATCCGCCGCGCAAGGGTTGCGACGAGTCGTTTCTGCAGCAACTGATGGCCTTCGGGCCGCGCACCGTGGTCTATGTCTCGTGTGATCCGGCGACGCAGATGCGCGACCTCGCCCACTTCCTGGCCGCCGGTTACGAACTCACCGCCGTGCAGCCCTTCGACCTCTTCCCGCAAACGCGGCACCTCGAATGCGTGATCACGCTGGTGCGCAATACACCGGTGGCGTAGCCGGGATCAGGTGCTTAACATCCGCTGCAGGACTTCGCGCAATTCCTGCGGACGCGGTGGCTTGCTCAGAACTGCATCGACCACTGAGGGTGCGTTGCCGTCCTGCTGCATGATCTTGCCCCAGCCAGTGAGCAGCACAATGCGGGCGTGGGGTGCCGTTCTTTTCAAGGCGGTGGCGAACTGGTTGCCATCCATGCCGGGCATGCCGAGATCGGTGAAGACGACGTCGAAGGCGCGGCCTTGCGCGGCAGCTTCGCGGTAGAGCCGCAGTCCCTCTTCACCCCCCCCCGCCACGGTCACGTCGTGGCCTTCATGGCGGAACAATGCCTCGAGGACGGTGCGCAACATGGGCTCGTCATCCACGCAGAGGACACGACGGACCTCGCCGGCGGCGGCGCGGACGAACGGGTCGTTGGTTGCGGTTTGCTCATGCGCGGTGATCGGAAAAAACAAGCGCATGGTGGTGCCGCGACCCTTGGCGCTTTCGACGGCGATCCGGCCAACGTGACGTTCCATCACGCCAAAGACCATGGCGAGACCGAGGCCGGTGCCGAGCTGGCCCTTGGTGGAGAAGAAGGGTTCAAGGCAGCGCGCGCGCGTCTCCTCGTCCATGCCCACGCCGGAATCGCCAACGTCGACGACGACGTGGTCGTTGTCCACGCGGGTGCGCAGTGTGAGCGTGCCGCCCTGCGGCATGGCGTCGACGGCGTTGAGCACGAGATTGATCAACGCTTCGCGCAACTCGGAGTCGTTTCCGCTGACCGAGGGAAGCCCGGGCGCAAACTCGGTGGCGAGATGGATCACCACGCCGCGCGCCTGCGGCATGTCTCGCCATCGCGGGCGGGTGAGTTCGATGACTTGCTCGACAAGATTCGTAAGATTGAAACTGGAGTGGGCGTCCTGCGTGTCGCGCGGACGGTAGAATTCGCGCAGGCGCGAGACGATTTTTGCAATGTCCCGTCCGGCGGTGAGCACGTGCCCGAGCTGTTTGCGTCCGTCGGGCGTCAGCCCCTGCTCATGCTCCAGCAGGATGGAGGAGAAGGCGACGACGGGGGTCAGGGTGTTGTTGATGTCGTGGGCGATGCCGCTCGCCATCTGGCCGAGGGCGCGCAGCCGCTCCTGTTGCATGACGGCGCGCTGGCTCTCGCGCAGCTCGGTGTAGGCCCGCTGCAACTCGGAGTAGAGGCGCGCCTGCGAGCCGGCGACGGCGACTTGCTCGGCCAGCATGCCGAGGAACTCGCATTCGCCGCTGGAAAACGCGGACACATTGGCGCGGGCGACGACGAGGAGGCCGAACAAGCGGCGCTCGACCATCAACGGCACGGAGACGACGGAGCGGAGACCGGCCGCGGCGAAATCAGCGAGCGGAAGAACACGTTGGTTGGCGGTATCGGGAAAATAGGTTTGGTGACCGGTGCGGCAATCAGCGAAGGCGGCCAGGCCGGGGAGAAAGGAGCCCTGCGGCGCGAGCGGATGCTCCGTGTCCGCCGCGGGGGTGCCGCGCCGCCGGGCGGCGGCGACAACGAGGCTGTCGCCATTGCGGTCGGTGACCGAGACGCTGCCGAAATCGACCGGCAGGCGCGCCTCGAGCTCGCCGAGCACGATGCGTACGATGCTGTCGAGGTCCTGGCGATTGGCGATGCCGTTGGCGATGCGGTTGAGGAGGCTGATGCGGGAGAGCTGTTGCTGGAGGGCGTGCTCGGCGGAGATGCGGACGGCGACCTGCTGGCGGAGCTCCGCGGTGCGCTCCTGCACGCGCAGATCGAGCTCATCGCGCGCGGCACGCAGCGCGCCGTCTTGTTGCTCGATTTGATGGAGCATCGCGTTGAAACCATTGAAGAGCACGCCAAGTTCGGCGTCGTGCCCCTGGGGAGCGCGAACCCGGTAGTCTTTCTCCTCGGAAATGCGCCGGGCCACCTCGGCGAGTTCGGCGACGGGGAGGGAAACCACGCGCTGAAAAGCCGACGAAAGACCGTAAGCCGCGAGGACCGAGATCAAGAGCAGGGCACCGGCGATGACAAGGTAGCGTTGCAAGCGTTCGTCGAGCGAGCGGAGGTCGATGGCGAGATGGAGCACCCCGAGAGTGCGATCGCCCCCACCGATGGGGTGGGTGAGTTCCAATCGACCTCCGGTAAAGCGCGGCTTCTCCGCGCCAACGAGCACGGGCCGGGAAAATGACGGGGTGCCGGCGCGCCGGTAAAGCGCAAAGGGCGCTCCTTCGCGATAGAGCGTTGCTTCCATCACGTTGGGTTCACCGACCAAAGCCCCCAGCACCTCGGCGGCGGCGGCTTCGTCATTGAAGGTGAGGGCCGCGGCGGTGCTGTTGCCCACGATGGCCGCCAGGGTGCCGGCATTCTCGAGTGTGACGCGGCGAAACGTCAGCACATCGTGCAGGATGAAGCCGGTGCAGGCGAGCGCGAGGGCGAAGCAGCTCGTGCCCGTGATGATCAGGGTCAACTTGCGCTTGATCGAGAGGCGGCGAAACGAACTCGGCAGACGGGAGAGCACGGTATTGCTAGGAAGGACGATCCACTTGGCGGGCAAGACTCAGGAGCTTGGAACTCAGGTTGAGTCCGGCGGCGTTGGCGTTGCCGAGGTTGATCTCGAAGCGGACCTTGTTCCGTTCCATGACGAAGCGGATCATGCCGCCGCTTGAGAGAAGGCTGGCGTCGTTGCCGGCCACCAGGGCCGGACTGCGCGCCTTGCGCAAGGCGGCAAGGTGCTGGGTCATGCGCGACTGCTCGGAGTCGCTGATGAAGATGACCTGGCACGAGGCGAGGTCTTCGGCTCGGCTGCCGTGCGCGATCTCAAAGGCGCGCCCCTCCCATTTCTGACCGGCCACGACTTCCGCAAGATCATTCTGGAAGGGGTCCTCGCCGAGGATGCCAATGCGGATCGGCGCCGTGGCGTCGGGGAAAGCGTGGGCCGGCCAAGTGACATATTTGGCGAAGTTGAAGAGGAAGGCCGCCTTGACCTGATATTCCGTGGCAGACGGCGTCGCACCAAGGCGGCCAAGGCCCAGCAGCAGCATCGCGATCCACAGGAGGAGACGGCGATCTCGTCCCGTTCGGTGTCTTGCGACCGGATCAGTAATCATACCGGAGACGGATTTGGAAACTGCGACGCACTTCCGTGGGGGGGACGAGGATGGTGCCCGGCGTGAATTCGGGGTGGTGCGGGTCGGTGAGATTGCGACCGTTGAGCGAGATTTCCCAGCGGGCGGAGGGGTGCCATGCGAGGCGCGCATCGAGTCCGAGGCGGGCTGGAACACCCAGCGATTCGAGCTGATCGGTGTAACTCGCGCGCCAGTCGAATTCCCAGCTGCGGCCGAGATCATGTTGCGACCAGAAGGAGGCCTGGTTTCGCGGGCTGCGGCCCTCCTCCGCCTCGGCGTCAATCGATAGGCTGTCGGGTCGGGCAGTGAGGCGCAATTGCAATTGGGAGTAAGTGGCGCGGAGGCGCCAGGAAGGGGTGACCTGCCAGGCGAGCGAGAGTTCGGCCCCATGGGAGGAGCCGTCCAACATGTTTCCGATGGTGGTGGATACGGTTACGGGGGACGTGATGAGCCCGGGAATGGCGAGAGCGCCAAGGAGAGGCAGTGACGAGGGGTCGATCTCGGTGGTGCGCAAGCGCGAGTAGTCGTGATAGAAGACGGCGAGATCGATCGACATTCGCGGGTTGGGGCGAAGACGGTAACCGGCCTCGTAGGCGGTCAGGAGTTCGGAATCGAAGGACCGGTTCCCTTGAATGTGGGCAAAGAGGATCGGCAGGCTGGTCAATTGATGCAGTGTAATGTCGGCATCCGACCGGGAGGGTGTGCGGGCGGCGCGGGCTACCGAAGTCCACAGGGTGTGTTGCTCGTTGGGGGTCCAGAGAAGCCGGGATCCGGGTTGAACCTCCCAGCCGGTGAAATCGTTGCGCTCGAACTTGGAACCGATGATGAGGTGGAGCACATCTTGGCGCAGCGGAATGTCATCTTGGAGGAAGACGTTCCAAAGATCGGTGCGGCGGCTGGCGGGATTCAACGAAACGGTTGGCGTGTTTCCAACGTCGTCGACCGTCGTGCGGAAGCCGGTGCCAAGGGTCAATTTTTGGCCATTGGCAGCGATGAACCCGTGCTGCGCCTCAAGATCGAAGGTCTGGCGGTCTTCCCGAAAAATGGCGGTGTCGCGGTGGGTGTAGTCGAAGTAGCCCTGCACCATTAACTCGCCTCCGAGCACCTCGGGACGCGTCCAGCGGGCGAGGAGGTTGGTACCGGCGAGGCGGGGTTCATCAACGACCGGGGCGAAATAGGGCGGAGCGGAATTGGGGATCAGGAAGACGGTGTGTTGGCGTCCGGCATAGGCGTCGCCCTGCACGGTAAGGAGGGCGCCGTTCGTGTCCGTGCGATCAAAGCGGAAGCCCGTCTGGGCAAGTTTCCAGCTGTCGAGTCCGCGGCCGCCGCCGGCGAGTTCGGATTCAGCATAGCGGGAATACTTCGCATAAACGCGATAATGGGAGGTCTGGGAGAGTGCGGCACCGTAGCGGACAGTGAGCGAACCCGCCGAGTCGGTGCCCGCGACGGTCGACACCATCGTGCCGACGGTTTGCGCCGCAGTCTTGGTGAGAATATTGATCACGCCGTTGACGGCGTTGGCACCCCACAGGGTCGCTCCGGGGCCGCGGACCACCTCGATGCGTTCGATGTCTTCCAGAACGGTGTCTTGAGCATCCCAAAAAACTCCGGAAAACAAAGGCGTGTAGAGGCTGCGGCCATCCCGCAACACGAGCAATTTGTTGGCAAAGACATCGGGGAAGCCGCGGGCGCTGATGGCCCAACTATGGGCGTCGACGGCGGCCACTTGCATTCCGGGCACGAGGCGAAGGGCGTCGGGGAGGTTGCCTGAACCCGAGCGCCGCAAGTCATCCGTCGTCAGGGCCGAAACCGCGGCGGGGGCGAGAGCCAATTTTTCGGGGTGCTTGGAAACTGAGGTGATCTCGATCTGCAAGAGCTCTTCGAGCGACATTTCGGCCAAGTTGGAATCTGATGCCCGCTGAGCTGAAAGCGGCAGGCTTAGTGCGGAAAAAACACCGAAAACGACGATGAGCCGGGTAGGCGAACAGGCCGGGCGGCCCACTTGCATTAATTTAGTCATGAAGCAAAAAGGCCCATAAAATCATTAAATGCTGATGGGTAATTGTTTGGGGTGACGACAAGATCTCTTGATCCGCTGTTCGGATGAAGAGTACATGGCCATCAATCGACCGCGCTGGGCTGTACTCAAGAGAGATTTTGCCCGGATCGGAGGCCGAGCGGGCTGCACCGAGCGCGAGCACGTGCCGCGACTGAATTTTTGCGGAAGTCCCGATGCAATAACGAAGGGATCGCAGCCTATTCTTTCTTCGCGTCGAAGTTGGGTTTTTCGAGCGTGGGTTTGCCGCCGATGTGGCGGCTGAGCCAGCTTTGCATTTCCCAGTGCCAGTAGATGCCGTTCTGCGGGGTCAAAATCCAGTGGTTCTCGTTGGGAAAGATGACGAGGCGCGAGGGTACGCCGAGGGCTTGCAGCACGCCGTAGAGTTCGAGGCCGTTGCCGTAGGGCACGCGGTAATCGAGTTCGCCATGCAGCACGAGGGTGGGGGTCTTGAAGTGCTTGGCGTAGAACATCGGGTTCTGTCGCTGCATCCCCTCGAGGTTGTCCCACGCTTTGCCGCCCATGACCTCGGGGAAGCCGTGCGGCACGTCGGCGGCGTATTGCGCGTAGGAGCTGTTCACGCCGGCGTGGTTGATGATGGCCTTGAAGCGATCCGTGTGTCCGAGCACCCAGGCTGCCATGTAGCCGCCGTAGCTCGCACCCGCGGCGGCGAGGCGGTTGCGATCGATGTTGGGAAAGCGCGCGAGGAGGTGGTCCGTGGACTTCATGATGTCCTCGAACGGCATGTCGCCCCACTCGTTGACGATGCTCATGGCGAACTTCTCGCTGAACCCGGTTGAGCCGTGGCGATTCACCCACGTGACGATGTAACCGGGCGCGGCGAACAACTGGGTGTTCCAACGGTAGCTCCACGAATCGCGGCACATCGTGTGCGGGCCACCGTGCATCAGCTGCACCAAGGGGTAGGTCTTGGTGGCGTCGTAGCCCGGGGGCAGCACGAGCCAGCCATGGATGTCGTGGCCCTTCGCGCCCTTGAACCAGTAGCTCTCGACTTGGCCGAGGGCGAACTGGGCCATGCAGGCGTCGTTGAAATGCGTGAGCTGGCGCGTGGCGCCGGTCGCGGGTTCGTGTACGAAGAGTTCGTTGGGGCGGTTGGTCGTATCGTTGAGGAACACGAGATGGCCGGTGCCGACCTCGACGTTGGAAGAGGTGCCGGCACCATAAACCGCGGTCAGACCCGTGCCGTCGAGCGCGAGACGAAAGACGGGAACGTAGCCCTTTTCCTCGGCGACGACCCAGAGGAATCTGCCGTCGGCGGCGAACTTGGTCTCGGCGATCGAGTAGTCGAGCGACGGGTTGAGCTCGGTGTTGGTGCCGGTGGCGAAGTTGTGCCGCCAGAGCTTGGAGAACTCGCCGTTATGGATCGTCTCCTCGGTGCGCGTGTAAAGGAGGGAGCGGCCATCCGGAGAGAAGACCGGCCCCGAGTCGCTGCCGAGGTTGTCGGTCGTGAGATTCTTCCACTCCCCGGAACCATTGGTCGGCACGAGATAGAGGTCGGCGTTGTGGTGACCGGCGTAGGGCCGCGGGGTGGTGTTGTAAACGAGCGCGATGGACCCGCCGTCCGGCGAAACCTCGAAATTGGTGGTGCCGGATACCGAGAACAACTGCGTCGCCTTGGGGGTCAGATCAACGAAGTCCTTGGTCGCGACGTCCACCTTGAGCAGCCGTTGGGCGAGGTTGTCGGTCAGCCAATGATCGAAGAAACGATACTGCCGGTCTTCGGTGACCTTGGCGGTCATCTTCGAGTCCTTGCGGCGCTTGATCTCCTTCTTCATCGCCGCGAGATCGGTCTTTGCCCACTGGCCGACCAATTCGGGAATGACCGACGTGGCGACGACGAGGTGGTTTCCGTCGGGCAGCCACTTGGGTGCGGAGATCGAGTAGGGGAGCTCGAGGATCTTCTCGGCTTCGCCGCCGCCGAAAGGAATGACGTAGAGCGCTGCGGCCTCGTCTTCGCCGCGCTTGGAAGTGAACGCGATGCGACTGCCGTCGGGGCTCCACGCCGGCGAGCCATCGCTGGCGTTCGCGGTGGTCAGGCGACGCGTGGTGCCGCTGGCAACATCCACCAGCCAGAGATTGGTCGTGCTCTTGTTTTTCTCGATCGACCACTCCTGCACGGTGAAGACGACGGTCCGGTCATCGGGCGACAAGGCGGGACTGCCGAGGCGTTTGATCGCCCAGAGATCCTGCGGGGTGAGGAGCCGCTGGTCGGCGGCAAACGCGGTGAGGGAGAAGGCGACCGCGATGAGGAGAACAATCAGACGACGGGGTTGCATGTTGCCGCCAGCCAAGCCGAACGGCGCCCCGAGTCAAAGCCGGCCGCAAGGAATCCGGTCTGCTGCTGCTATCGGTATTCCACCCACTCCGGCGTCGAATACTGTTCGATCAGGCCTTCCGCTTCGTGTTCCTGAAATTCAGGCCAAGGGGTTTCCGTCGCCGGGGCGCCGAGCGCGCGCCCGAGTGCCGCGGCAAAGGTCTCGGCAAAGGCATCCCAGTCGACCGCGCCAACGCTGTTCTTTTCGATCGATCCCTGGAAGAGCAGGCCCTGCTTGTTGCGCTTTTGCGCGGCACCGGCGATTTTCGATCCGGAGCGCGGGTTGACGACATCGTAGAGTTCCGCGCGTTGGAAGCACACGCCCGGCCCCGGAGCGCAGGTTTCGCTCCCTGCCGTCGGCAAGCACGCCGTTTTCACTTCCGCCGGTTGGCCGAGGGCGACCAGCGCGGCGGCGAGGCACTCGTGCACCACGCGGTAGGATTGCGAGGCGCGTTCATCATAGAGGAGGTGGCCGCGCGGCACGACGAGGGCATAGGTCCAGTCGTGGCGGTGATCGACGATCCCGCCCCCGGTGGGACGGCGGCACAAATCGCCCGGCAGGTCGGCGGCAAGGTGGTCGCGCACGAACGCGATCTTCTGCCCGAAACCAAAGGTGACGGCCGGTCCACGCCATTCATAGTGACGGAAACGCGGTGCGGCCGGCTCCGGGTAGCGCTGCAGCAGGAGAAAATCGACCGCCATGTTTTCGGCGGCACCGGCGGTGCGAACAGGGAGGACATGCAGGTTCATCGGAGAAAGGGCCCTGACACGGAACGGTGAGTGGAGCGGAAAATCAATTCCGCGCTGCAAATTTCTGGCGGGCCGGACGCCTACCGGCCCGGCGTATCAAGCAGGGTGCGCACGGCGCGCAACAGGGCGCTGAGGGCAAATGGCTTGGGCAGGTGGTGCACCGAGCGGGGCGGCAGTCCCGTCAGCGCCGCACCCAGCGGTTCGACCGACACCATCAGGATGCGCAGCCGGCTGTTCGCCTTGGCGAGGGCCCGGACCAACCGGGCGGAATCGCCGGTGTTGCCATCGAGCAACACAAGGTGGGGCGGAGCAGATTTGCCGACATTCGCCAACGCCAGACCGGCGTTGGTGTATTCGACGACTTGGTAACCGTCGACGGCCAGCATGCCACTGACCATTTTGCGGAGCACTGCATCGGATTCGACGATCCAGATCAGCTCAGTGCCCTTGCTGGAGGGCAGGCTGGGCAGGGCGCTGTTGAAGGCCTGCTCGGGCTCCGCCGTCTCCGGCAGAAGGATCTGAAACGTAGTGCCGACCTCCGGTTTGCTTTCCACCGTCATCGAGCCTTCCGCGCCACGGATGATGCCGCTGGCCATCGCCAAGCCGAGTCCGGTGCCGTGGGCCTTGGTGGTGAAGAACGGCTCGAACATGTGCGCGACGGTGGCAGCATCCATGCCGATGCCGGTGTCGGTCACCGCGATGCCAATATAGCGGCCGGGGATGAGGCCCTCCGCGGCCTTCGTCTGCACGTGATTGAAGGTGCGCAACTGCAGCTTGCCGCCCTGCGGCATCGCATCACGGGCGTTGAAACAGAGGTTGAGCAAGACCTGTTGGAATTGCGTCGGGTCGATGCGCAGATTCCCCAGATCCGAGGAAAGGCGCAGTTCCAGATTCACGCCGTCCCCGACCACGCGCCGCAAGATGTCGGCGATCTCGCGGATCAGGATATTCACGCTGACCACGCGGACCTCCGATTCCTGTCGCCGGCTGAATTCGAGGATCTGGCGGGCAAGCGCGGCGGCCTTGATGCCGGCGCGGTGGATTTCCTGCAGATCCCTCTTGGCGGCGGGCGGACCCGAGATCTTTCCCGCGAGAATTTCGCAGTAGCCGTTGATGATCGAAAGGAGGTTGTTGAAATCATGCGCGACGCCGCTCGTCAGTTGACCGACCGTGTCGAGCTTCTGGGTGTGAATCATCGCGTCCCGCAGCCGTTGTCGTTCCGAGGCGTCCCGATAGATCGCGACCAGATAGCCCTTGTGCAACGGGTTGATGCGCCAGTCGGCGTAGAACGCCACTCCGTCCTTCCGGTGCAGCCAATTCTCGCCGTCCATGATGCGACGCTTCTCGCTGACGGCGGAAACCTTGGGGGCCAGCGCAGTCTTGGGACCGTGCAAGATCCGCGTATGCTTGCCGACGAGTTCCGCCGGAGTGTAGCCGGTGAGGGTCGCAAAACACTCGTTGGCAAAAACGATCTCAACCCCGCCACCCACGCACTTGTCGCGGGTCACCAAGGCCGCTTCGGGCAGGGCGGCGAGGGTCGCAATCGCCCCGGCCAGCGTGGAGTCGGCCGGCGAATTCCTTCGGGGTTTGGGGGATGGGCGTGGCACCGGGGTTGAGTTGAGAAACAAGGCAGAAAACAGCTGCATGCTGTGCCGCCCTCCGGGGCCGTGTCAAAGCCGGGTTGTGGCAATCCCGGGGCGTGCGATTTTTCTCTTCAAGGTGTGCCTCGGCCCGCCAAGCTGGGCCACCGCCCCGCCCATGAGCCCCTCATCCTACCTCGATCAGCATGAAAGCGACCTCGTCGCCCTGCTCCAAGACCTCGTCCGCCTGCGCACGGTCAATCCCCCGGGTGAAAACTATGGCGCGATCACGACGCGGCTGGTTCGCGAATTGCGCGCTTGCGGATTGCGCGTGCGGCGCCTGGCGATTCCCCGTTCGCTCCAGCAGCGAATTCAGCCCGATCAATTGGCGCACCCTCGCTACAACGTCGTCGCCTTCTGGGATGCCGCGGCGAAAAAAACCATCCACTTCAATGCGCATTACGATGTGGTGCCGGTTTCCGGGAAATGGCGGCACGGCGACCCGTTCAGCGGCACCGTTGAGAAGAACTGGATTTACGGCCGCGGCACCGCGGACATGAAGGGAGCCATCGCCAGCCTGCTGTTCGCCCTGCAGGCGCTGCGCTCCACCAAGACGAAGCCCCTTTGCAATGTGGAGGTATCGTTTACGGCCGATGAGGAGACGGACAGCGCGTTGGGCGCGGCGTGGCTGGTGAAAAACGGGAAGCTGCGGGCCGACTACGCCGTGGTCTGCGAAGGCGGCGAAGCCGACCAGGTCTGCTGCGGACACAACGGTGTCCTCTGGTTCAATGTCATCGTGCACGGTCGCGCCGCGCATGGGTCCACCCCGCAGAAGGGGATCAACGCGCTGGAAAAAATGGCGGCGTTGGTGCTCGAGTTTGACGGTTACAAGCAGCTCCTCGCGCAACGCACGTTTCGCACGCCCGCGGGCAAGGTCATGAGTCCCACGATCAATCTCGGCGGTGTCTTCGCGGCCGGCGAGGGAGGCAAGATCAACACTGTGCCCGCGCGGGCGAGTTTCTCCATCGACCGCCGCGTGTTGGCCATCGAGGACCATCTCGCCGCCGAACGCGAACTGCGGTCATGGCTGAAGCAGGCGGCGGCCAGGATTCCGCACTGCCGCATCACCGTCGAGCGGGTCTCGGAAAGCTCCTCGTGCTACAGTGAACCCACCTCGCCGTTTTTTCAGGCGATGCAGCAAAGCGTGGCCCGCGTCCGGCGCCGGCCGGCGAGCGCGATGGTCTCAACCGGTTTCAACGACATGCATTTCTTTGCCCATCACCTGCAGATCCCCACCCTCGGTTACGGGCCGGGCGGAGTGGATTTCCACGCCGTTGATGAACGCGCCAACGTGCGAGAACTCGTGAAAGCCGCCAAGATCTACACCGACTTGTTGACGACGTTTGCCGGCTGATCGGGCGCGGGCCGGCGCTTCAGGGCAAGGCGGCGAGCACGCGCCGGGCGAGAGCTGGAATTATCCTTCGATTGTTCGCGTGTTCGCGGCCTTGCGTAAACGTCACGATGACCACGCGTCCCCCGCCGGGCAGTTCGATCAGGGCGGCATCGTGCCGCACGGTGCTCATCCAGCCGGACTTCGACCATAATTTCGCCCCGGCGGGCAGCGCGGGACCCGTGAAGCCCACGCCTTCAACCTCCGCGTCGCCCGCGACCGCCTGCGGATCGCGCGCCATGAGTTCAAGCATCAGGGCCGAGCGTTCGGGCGTGACGCAATGTGCTTGGGCGATGGCGGCGAGCAGTCGCGCGGTGTCGTTGGTCGAAAGATAATTGCGCGCCGGCAGGTTGACGACGGCATCCTGCTTCTCGCGGCCATACGGACCTTCGGCCCAGGTCTTGCGCACCGCGAGCACGTCGCGGTAGCCCTGCGACTCGAACCATCGCGTCACCGCCAGGCGTTGCCCATGCCACGTGGCGAGTTCGCCCAAGGGAAGTTCGGGGCCGGCGGTCGTCCGGGTGATGGAATCCACGACGGCGGCGGTCGCGTCGTTGTTGGACTCTACGATCATGTCGCGAAGGGCGCGCTGCAACTCGGCCGAGTCGGCGAGTTCTCCGGCCGCCAACAAGTGGTGGGCGTAGGCGAGGAAAAACAGTTTGATCACACTGGCAGGATAGATCCGGGAAGCGCCGCGGTAATCGGCCTGTGTGGGCTCGGCCCCGCGAAGATCAAGGACGGTCACGGAGAGCTGGTCTGCTTGGAGTTCGGGCGCGGCGAACTCGGCGCGGGTGGCGGCCACGGCGTCGTCGACGGCCTGCTGGAGCGCACCGGTTCTTCCCGAGGCGAGCGCGGTGGTCGCGGCGGCGAGGGCGAAGGAGAGGGCGCCGATTTTCATCCGGTGCGCCAGCCTTGGCGGATCATCGCCACCGCGATGGCAGCGAGCAGCATGGAGACGATTTTCGAGATGGCGCGCATGCCTGTCGGACCGATCTTGCGGCCCAGCCATTCGCTATAATGCAGGGCCAGGATCACGAGGCCGAGATTGGCGGCCAAGGCCACGAGGGTGACGAGCAGGCCGACCGCCGCGCTTTGCGCCAGCACCAGCAAAGTCGTGATCGAGGCGGGCCCGGCGATCAGCGGCATGCCGAGCGGGACCACCCCGAAATCCTCCGGCAACTTCTCCGGCTCCGAGGGCGACTGGATGAGATCCTTCGCGGCGAGAATGAAGAGGATCAGGCCGCCCGCGATCTGGAAATCACTCACGGAAATGCCCACGGCGGTAAAGACGGTCTTGCCGAGGAACAGAAAGCCGAGCGCGACCAACCCCCCGGTCCAGACGGCCTGATCGGCGATCTTCTGGCGGCGTTCCCGGGGGATGTTCTGCCCGAGCCCGAGAAAAATGGCCGCGAGGCCGATCGGATCGATCGCCACGAAGAGCGGAATGAAGGCCTGCAGAAACTTGGATCCCCACTCGAGCATGGACGCGACGCTGGCCCGCCGTCCGAAAAAAGCAACGCGCCTCCTCGGGCAACGAATGGCAAGGGATGCGGAGATAAGGCCCTTGTTCCAGCCGGGATCCGGAATTACACTGGGTCAATCTCGGAAAGGAGCCCCCTATGTCAGCAATTAAGATCCATCTCGATGCCGCCGAATTGAATCCCGTGGTGCGCCTTGCGCAAACGCTCAAGGTAACGCCCGAGGATATCGCTTATGCCGCGCTGAATCGCATGATGCTCGAAGCGCGCACCCCTGAAGCGCAGTCTGAAATCATCCACCTCGCCCGCGCCAAGGCCAACAACCTGCCGCGCTGGGCCGACAGTGCCGGGTCGGTGCACGCCTACGAGGGCATGCGCGACTGCGAACCGGAACGGAGCAAGTATTCGGTCTAGTCGGCCAAGGCCGTCAACGCGGTCACCAACCGCGGTGCCGTGAAGCGAAAGCCTTCCGCCTCCAGGCGCGAGGGGAAGGCGTATTGACCCTCGAGCACGAGGCTCGGTTCCGTTTGGAGAAAAACCAACGCGATGGCGCGCACCACGGGTGAGGGTGCCGGGGGACACCAGGGCCGGTTGACCACGTCGCGGAGCGTGCGCATGAATTCCGCATTCGATACCGGCTCCGGTGCGCACGCGTTGTAGGTGCCGCGCATCGGGTCGTTTTCCACCGCGCGCAAGAAAATCTCCTCGAGGTCGTGCAAGCCGATCCAACTCATGCCTTGGTGCCCGGAGCCGGCCGCACCGCCGAGAAACCACTTCGTCAGCCGCGCCAACGGAGGAAAGGCGCCCCCGCGGCGGCCGAGCACGACTCCGATGCGCAGGACCACCGCACGCACCCCGGCGGGGCACTCGGCGGCCAAGGCCGCTTCCCAGTCGCAGCAGACGTGGGCCAGAAAACCGGAACCCGGCGGGGTGGCCTCATCACAGCGGCCCGGTCCGTTGCCATAGATGCCCACCGCACTGCCTTGCACCCACACGGCCGGGGGCTGGGCGCACGAGCGCAGGGCCGCACCGAGGGCGCGCACGGCGGCGAGCCGCGAGTCGCGGATGCGGCGGCGGTTTTCCTCATGGTGCACGCAATTGATCGAGGCCCCCGCCAGATTGATCACCGCGTGGGCGCCCTCGCATTCCTTGGCCCACGGCGCGGCCTCGATGGGTGCGTCCACGTTCCATTGGACCTCGCGAATGCCGTCGCCGCGTCGGCGGGGCGACGAACGGGTCAGGACCACGACCTCGCAGCCCCGCTCGCGGAAGCGGCGGGCCAGGGCGGAGCCGATGAAGCCACTGCCACCGGCGAGGATGATTTTCCTGTTCACGGCACCATCCAAAGGACTTCGCCGGTCCGACGCAAACCGTAGGTCCGGCTTTACGTGCGTCGGTGATTGTGTCGGGGATAGGGGCGTTCCACCGGCATGTCCGCCCCCTCCCTTAATTTCTACGACCTGACCCGCGACGAGCTGCTGGCCTTGGCGTCGCGCTGGGGCTTTCCGGGCGTGCACGCCGCGCGTTTGTGGAGCTACGTCTATTTGGAGGGCATGGAAGCTTGGACGGAGATGGCAGAACTCCCGGCGCGTTATCGCGGGAAGGCGGAAGCGGAGCTGGCGTTCCATCGGTTGGACACCGCGGATGAAAAGCACAGCAGCGACGGGTTTACGCGGAAATACCTGCTGGCCTTGGCCGATCACCGGCAGATTGAAACCGTGCTCATGCGTTACACCGGGCGGGTGACGGCCTGCATCAGCAGCCAGGTTGGCTGTGCCATGGGCTGTGTGTTTTGCGCGACCGGCCAGATGGGCTTCATGCGGCATCTGACCACGGGCGAGATCGTCGCGCAGGCCATGCACATCGATGCGGTGCTGCGCGGCACGCACGCGGACGCCGCCCTGGCCCAAGCCGACGCCTCCTCGCCCCACGCCCGCCACGAACGCCTGCGCAACCTCGTGCTCATGGGCATGGGGGAACCGCTGCACAATTACGACTCGGTGATGAAGGCGATCGATATTTTGCGCGACCCGAGCGGGCTCTCGATTGCCGGCAAACGCATTACGCTGAGCACGGTGGGCGTTATCCCGGGCATCATCCGCCTCGCTGATGAAAGCCGACCGTTTCATCTGGCCGTTTCCCTGCACGGCGCCACGCAAGCCGAACGCGAGATGCTCGTGCCCGTGGCGAAAAAATGGCCGCTGGACGCGTTGATGGACGCCTGCCGCTACTATATCGCGAAGCAGCAGCGGCGCATCTTCTACGAGTGGACCTTGATCGAAGGGAAGAATGACTCGGCGGAAAACGCCCATGCCGTCGGTCGGTTGCTGCAGGGCCAGTTGGCGCAGGTGAACCTGATCCCGCTCAATCCAACGGCGGGCTTCGATGGCGAGCCGACCGGACGCGACGCGGCCAAGCGTTTTCAGCAGATTCTCGCGGATTACGGGTTGCCCAGCACCGTGCGGCAGCGGCGCGGCATCGACATCGCGGCCGGTTGCGGCCAGCTCGCCGTGGCGAAACCCCGCTGAGGGAGCGGGACCGAGTCGGACGAACTAGGCGAATCGCGCCGCCAGCCCCGACACGCCGGCCGTCTGTGCGGCCTCGGAGGCGAGCCAGGCTTGCACGTGTTGAAGCGCGACGGCGTCAGGAGTAAGCCCGCGCTGCTTGAGCCGCAGCAGGGCGGTGACCAGCGCAAGTTGCGCGCGAACATCCGTGGGATTGTCCTGCGCGGCTTGAAGAAAAAGACCGGCCGACGTTGGTTGATGCGCTGAGGGCAGGAGATCCTTTTCGCCGAAGAACAAGGAAAGGGACCCACCGAGAGCCTGAATGTAACTGACCGGCACCGCGGGCGCCTCGTAGGGCAGACCGTTGCCAGCCGGGAGAGCCTTCCACTCCATGTAAGTGCGGAAATGGAGATGAAACTTTGCCAGCACCGCATTGGCGTCAACCGGCGTCCAGCGGGTGGAGAAACTCTTGAGTTCGCGGAATTTCTTCACCTCCCAGATGCGCAGCGTGAGTTCGTAGTCCGCGTTGCGATTGCGCAACGCGGCCGTGACGACGTAGTCGAGCCCGCCCTGCACGGATTGATTGAGTTCGCGGAGATTGTCGGGGGTCCATTCCGAGGGGAAGAGGGCGTAGTGCTTCGGGGCGAAGACGCCGACGCCCGCCACGGGTTCATAACCCGCGCCAGAGGAAAACGACTCGGCGAACCAGAGCGGCAGCCCGCGGGTGAAGCGGCCGAGCTCGTCTTCCGGCTGGGTCGCGCGTTCCATCACGTTGTCCTCACCGAGCAGGGCGCATTGGGCGAAGGCCACGCGGCGCAGCTTGCCGGTTTGGCGGGGAAGGAGGGTGGCAGCGAACTCTTCCAGTCCGTAGAACCAGATCGGTTTGCTGATGCTCACGAGGCTGATGGTGGTCTCTTCCGCGCCGAGGTCGGGCGCCGCGTGGGCCGAGACGCTGATCTCGGCAATGGCGCGGGAAAACCCGACGAGCCGATCCTCAAGCTCGGGGCGACCGAGGGAGAAGAGCAGATCCAGGATATGTTGCGCCTGTTCGGGTTGGCGCACGGCGAGGTAGGCTTGCAACAAATTGACTCCCGGTCCGGGGCCGTGGAGTTCGGCGTCGTAACGCGGAGCGAGCAGCTCGATGAGTTCGCGCACGTGACCGTGGGTGCCGAGGTTGGCGGAAATCGTGAGCAGCACGTCGGGACGATCGCCGGCGGAAGCGAGCACGGCGTCGTGGATCGCGGTCGCGCCCGGCAGGTCGTGGGCTTCGAGCAGGGCGCGGGCGGCGGCCAGTTGCGGCAACACGCCACCGGCAATCGCGGGCCTCGGCGCGCTCGCCGGGGGCGTTGTTTCCACCGGTGCGTTGACCGGGTCGGCCGGGCCCGGCGCGGGTTTTTTGGCAGTGAAGCGATCGAGGAATCCCATTTCGGCTTTGAGCAAAACGCGGACCCCGCCGCTGGCGAACAGAATCAACGCCCCGGCGCCGGCAGATCCTCCACCCCGACCCCGGCGCGCACCGTCAGGATGGCCAGCACCTTGGGCACATACATCCGGGTTTCGGACGGCAGGGCGGGCGAGATGTCCGCAAAGGTCTTCGCCTGGCGTGCGCTGAGCGTGCGTTGCACCCGCCCGGGTCCGGCGTTGTAGGCCGCGATCGCGAGCGGCCAGTCGCCGAAGCGCGCGTGGAGGAACTTCAGATAGCGGGCGGCGGCTCCGGCGTTTTTCTCGGGGTTGCCGCGTTCGTCGGGGAGAAAAGTGCTCAGGCCGAGTTCGCGGGCGGTGGCGGGCATGAGCTGGAACAACCCCTTGGCGCCGACGGGACTGACGGCGTCGGGATTGAAGGATGATTCCGCCTCGGCCATCCACACGAGCGCGGGTGAGAGACCTTCGGCCGAAAAAACCGGGCGCAGGCGGGGGAGCAAAGCGGCGGCGCGCGGCGGAACAACTCGGGCTTCCATGCGATCCAGCCAGAGGTCGTAGTGGGGAATGATGGGCGCGGACTTGGGTTGTTTGGGCAGGGTCGGCGCGGGTGTCTTCGGCGCGGGCGATGGAGTGGGCGACGGGGTCGGCTGACGGATCGCGACCGCGGCGGCATCCACGTAGTCGAGGCGTTCGGTCAGCCAGTCGGTGTAGATTTCGTAACCGGGCAGGACTTGCAGCGCCGCCAAGGCCGCGCGCGCCTCGGGAGCGTAGGCGGCGAGGGCTTCCAAATCGCTTTCCTCCAAGGCGTGCTGGAGCCGCTCCGCAAACCGGTTGAATTCCTCGCGGCTCGGAAAGCGGTAGTCGCGCTGGATCTCGTCCGGCGCATATTCCTCGAACAGCGCTTTGCCCTGTTCAAAGAGCGCATCAAGATCGAGCGCCGGCTCGGGCTCGGCGGGTTTGGCGGGTTGAGCCCAAGCCGCGCCGCCCAGTGCGGCGAAAACCATCAACAGCGAAAGGATGCGGGTCATGAACCCTATTGACCGCGAGCCGTGGAGGATGCTCCCTCGCGCCGATAAGTGATTGCGGCAAAGACTCCGGCCCAGACGATGCCGGCGAGATGGGCGAGCGGCACGAGGCGAATGGACGCATCGGAAAATCGGGCGAACCACGGCGCGCCGCTCGCGCCAGAGGAAAGGAACGCCAATCAGAAAAGACCCGCTGATGGCGAGTCCCGAAGGCGCGCCCGCCAGCAACAGCAAACCCGCGACCACGGTTACTCCCAAGATCACCGCGCCAAACGATGAAGATTCATGGCGGCAGCATCCCCGGCGCCGGGCGCGATTCAATGCTGTTTTCCGGGCGATCCGCCCAATCCCGCGTTGACCGCAGGGGCATGGCGGCTAGTTAGACCCCTCCAACGAGAATGAACCGGGTATTCATCAAGACCTACGGGTGCCAAATGAACGAGCGCGACAGCGAGGCCGTGGCGGCCATGCTCCGCGCCCGGGGCTACCGCATGGTGCAGGACGAGAGCGCCTGCGATGTCATGCTGCTCAACACCTGCAGCGTGCGCGACATGGCCGAGCAAAAAGCCATCGGCAAGGCCGTCCACGTGATCCAGAAAAAGAAACGCAACCCGCGCTTCGTCTTGGGCATTTTGGGTTGCATGGCGCAAAACCGCGGCGCCGAGCTGCTCGACGCCCTGCCCGACGTGGACCTGATCGTCGGCACGCAGAAGTTTCACCAGGTTCCCGACTATCTCGACAACCTGCGGGCGGCGCAGGAGGCCGGCGCGCCGATCGCCAGCACGATCATCGACATCGCCGAGGAGGCGGATTCGCAGAATACCATTCGCGAACACGTGCTGGAGGACCGGCAGGTCACCGCGTTCGTTTCCATCCAGCAGGGCTGCAACATGGATTGCGCCTTCTGCATCGTGCCGAAGACGCGCGGTGACGAGCGCTCGCGGCCGATGGACGAGATCGTGCGCGAGTGCGAGGAACTTGCCGCGCGGGGCGTGCGCGAAATCACGTTGCTCGGCCAGATCGTCACCAGCTACGGCCGCCGCGACTACACGCACACCGGCGGCGTCACGCCCTTCGTGCAACTGCTCGAGCGCGTCAACGCCATCCCCGGCCTCCAGCGCATCCGCTTCACCTCGCCGCACCCCCGCGGGTTCAAGGAAGACCTGATCGCGGCCTACGGGCGGTTGGAAAAACTCTGCGAATACGTGCACCTGCCGTTGCAATCGGGCAGCGACCGGATCCTGCGCGCAATGAACCGGCCCTACACCCGCGAGCGCTACCGGCAGATTGTGGACGATCTGCGCCGGGTGCGGCCCGACATGTATTTTTCGACGGACATCATTGTCGGCTTTCCTGGCGAGACGGAGGAGGAGTTCCAGCAGACCCGCGAACTCTTCGAGGCCTGCAACTACGACATGGCCTACGTCTTCAAATATTCCATCCGCTCCGGCACCCCGGCGGCCGGGATGGCCGATCAGACGCCGGACGAAGTGAAGGAGGAGCGCAACCAGGTCCTCCTGCGCATCCTCGAGGCAAATTCCAACCGCCGGAACGCCACCTTGCTCGGCACCACGCAGGAAGTGTTGGTGGAGGGCCCCGACAGGAAGGGCCTCGGCTACATGGGTCGCACGCGCGGCAACCGCATCGTGCACTTCGCCGCCACCGAGCGACTCATCGGCGAACTCGTGCCCGTCCGGATCGACCGCGTTTCCACCGCCGTGCTCTACGGTGAACTGGCGTTGACGGGGGTGAATTCGTGAAGCAACCCGGTCGCCGAGAACCGGAGGTTGTCTTTGGTCGCGGTTTATTCCTCTGTTCCTTCGGGCTGTCCTTGAACCTATGAATCTTTTTTCCGCCACCCTGCTCTCCGGGTTGATGCTCGCCGTCCTCGGCGTGCTCCTGACGTTGAACAGCGCCCGCGTGCGCACCACCGCCAAGGCGCTGCCCCGTTCCCAGCGCGGCGCCTGGCTGTTCTTCGGCCTCGGCGCGCTCTGGTTTCTCTGGCGGCTGTCCAAACTCGGCGAGGCGGACCTGATTTTCTTTCAGGGTCCGATGCCCGTCATGCTCGGCTTTGGGACGCTGGCCGCGCTGGCCTTCATCTATGCACCGGACTTTCTCGCGGTCCGCGGGCTGTCGATTTTGACCCTGTTGATCGCCGAACCGATGCTGCATGCCGCCTACATGGAGTGGCAGCATCCGCAGCGCCTGCTGATGGTTTCGGCGGTTTATGTGGCCATCACGTTCGCGCTTTACCTCGCGGCCGCCCCCTACCGGCTGCGCGATTTCTTTGAGTGGTTGTTTCGCCAACCCGGCCGTCCCCGGGTGCTGGGGGCGATCCTGCTCGCCTACGGGCTCGCCACCACGGCGGCGGCGTTTACTTACTGAGCCATGGCCGACTGTCCGACCGTGTTGCTCATCCTCGCCGGACCGGCGGGCGTGGGCAAAAGCACCCTGTGCGAACGCCTCGTGCGCGAGGTGCCGGGCTTCGAGCGCGTCATTACCGCCACCACGCGGCCGGCGCGACCCAACGAAGTGGACGGGCGCGATTATCACTTCCTGAGCGACGAGCAGTTCGACGCGAAGCGGGAGGCCGGCGAATTCCTCGAGTGGGCTTGGGTGCACAAGCGCTACCGCTACGGCACGCTCAAGTCCGCCGTGCTCGGCCGCCTGCCCCACACGGGTCTGGTCATGAACATCGACGTGCAGGGCGTGCGCAGCATCCGCAGCGCGGTGGAAAAAATGCCCGACCTGACGGGACGTCTGATCACCATGTTCGTGGCGCCCGACTCGATCGACGTCCTGCGCGAACGCCTCGAGGGCCGCGGTCCGGTCACGGCCGAGGAGTTGGGTCGCCGCCTGCAAAGCGCCGAGTTCGAAATGGCGGAGCGCAGCAGCTATGATTACGTGATCCATAGCAGCACGAAGGAGCAGGATTTCCGCGCCTTGCTGGCCTTTTGGGAACAGGCGAAGGCGAAGCTGGCAGCCACGCCGGCCGGGCGGACGTAGAACCGGCCGGACCCACACGATCACCCCATGCCAACCTCATCCCCCCAGCCCCCGCCGGTTCCCCTCGAAGTGTGGCGGGATTTGCTCGCGGCGGCGAAAGAGTTCCGCACGGCGCGCCCGTGGGAATTTCTCGGAGACCGGGATGTGTTCGCGCTGATGGACGGGCAGCGGCAGCCGTGGTTCCCCTCGGTGCTGGGGGCGGGCGGGGAGGTTTTTGGCGTGGTGCTGTATCGCGGCCTGGCCGGCCTGAGTTTTTTGTTCGAGGCCTCCGTGATATTGAAAGCCGACCCGGACAGCGCGATGTTCCTGCAGGATGCGCTGATGCTTGACTGGGGGGCGAAGAAGGATTTGCGCCCGCCGGATCTCGCCGTGCTGGCGGCCCTCGGGCACGTCCCCCGGGCGCGCGAACGCCAGGCCTGGCCGTGTTTCCGCAGCCACCGCCCCGGCTGGTTTCCGTGGTTTCTGGAGGAGGGCGAGGCGCGTGAACTCACGGCCGGCCTGCGCGCCACCCTGGCCTGCGTCGAACTCGCGCGCGGGCAGCCCGGTTTTTTTTCGTCCCGCGCCAAAGCCGCTGACTTGCTGCCCACCGTGACGATGCGCGAGGCTCTCGCCGGGTCGCTGCGGCCGGCTCAGGTCGAGTGGCGGCACTGGCAACTGCCGCCACCAGCCTTGCCGGCTGTCGTGATGCCCACTCCCGGGATCGAGGCGCTCGCCGCCTTGCCGCAAGCCGCCGGGGGCATCATGGAATTCGACGTTTTTCACTCGTTCCCTCCGGTGGCCGACGGTGCGCGCCCCTACTTTCCCCGTCTGGCGCTGATCGCCGACGGCCGCTCTGGTTTTATCCACGGGATGGAAATGGCCGCGCCCGGACGAACATGGCAGGAGTTGACCTCCGCGATCTGGACGCAGGCGGTGCGGCAGGCCGGCGCGCGTCCGGAGTTCATCCGCGTGCGCCGGCCGGAGTGGATGGCGGAGCTGCGCCCGCTGGCGGAAGCACTCGGAGCCCGCCTGCTGTTTGAGGACAGTTTGCCGGCCATCGACGAGGCGCGCCAGGCACTCGATCGTTTCAACCGCTGAACCCGCCCCCGGGGCACGGAGTGGCGCGCGCACCCTCGCTGCGCGGGTCCGCTCCGATGACGGTGTAGCCCGGCCAAGCGGCGGGGAAACAAACGACGAAAGGAGGCCCCTCGCTCCGAGGGCGGCCCGGAGGACGTGGCGAGCTGGAGCGGACGTTGCGTCCAGCGGCGCAAAAGGGAACTCCGGTCGGCCCGGCGGTCATGCTGGACCTCAAGTCCTACTCGGATCGGCTGGAGGCGTTGCTCGGTCCGTCAGCCGCAGGGACCTACAAGCGCACGCCATCTGGCCGGTTGTTCGCGCCGCCGCCGAAATAAACCGGGGGGCAGAGCCGCTGGAAATCCTGAAAACGGCGGGCTCCGGTTGCGACTCAACGTCAGGCTCCCGGCCATGTTTGGCGCCCCGGACCCGGTGGCGAGTGCGCCTCGATGGGCGGGGGTTGGTCACGATCGGAGAGAGGGGATGCCGAATTCGAAATGGCGGAGCACGGCGGCCGCGACCACGCGATTCACGGCCGCAGAAGGAGCGGGATTGCCGCGCGCTGCTGGTCTTTGGGGAACAGGTGCGGACAAAGTTGGGTTAATATTCTGGACACCCCGGGAGCAATCGGGCGTGGTGCCGTGACGGGCCAAAACGAATGACTGCAGTGAAACGTCTTTGTCTGGTTGCGCTGTGTGGACCTTGCTGGCTGTTGAGCGGTTGCGCCAGCGCGGAACGGCCGATCCCGGCCGTGGAAATGCGTGCAACCACGGCCGATGCGCTGGAGGCATTGGCGCGGGATGAGATCATCCGGGCCGTGAGGATCCTGCGGCCGCTGGCCGACGCAGGCCAGGCGGATGCACAACACGTGCTGGGTTTTCTCTATGATCTTGGCTTGGGCGTGGCCTACGACCCCAAGCTCGGTGCGGTGTGGCAGCGGAAAGCGGCGGACCAATCCCATTATTGGGCGCGCCTTTATCTGGGATGGAAGTATGCGATCGGACTTGGTCTTGAGGAACCGGACCGAGCAAGGGGTGGTGAGCTCCAATCAGTCCTGTTTCGGGAGTCTCCCCCGCCCCGATTGGTTCCGGTAGAATGGATGACCGTGTCGGGCAGGAGCTTCTTGCCAAATTACACGCGCGCGGCACGGTGGCTGAGGGATCGTGCGGAGGCCGGAGATGGCGTGGCGTGTTTCAATTTCGCAGAGTATCATTTTCTTGGGATGCTCGGCGGAAAGCCGAACCCCAGCGAGCACCTCCGCTGGTTGAGGATCGCTGCCGCTAGCGGCAGTGTGCCCGCCCTGTTGCGACTCCGGCTTTATCATGAAAGCGGATTCCTGATGGAAAAGGATGACGCCGCCGCATTGGAATGCCTGCGCCAAGCGGCCACGGCGGGAGATGCCGCGTCGCAATACGAACTGGGTCGCCACTATGTCGGCGGGAAGGGCATGCCCCCTGATATCTTGCAGGCGGTCCGGTGGTATCGGCTGGCTGCCGACTCCAATCATCTTCCGGCGATCAACGCGTTGGCTGACCTATTGCGGACTGGTGCCGCCGGCGTGCCACAGGATTACCCTGCCGCGCTCTCGTTGTCCCGGAAAGGGGCTGCGTTGGGGGATGTTGAAGCGCTGGCTGATTTGGCGGGCATGTTGCGCAAGGCCCAAGGAACGCCCCGGGACCTGCCGGCAGCTGCCCGGCTCTACCGGACGGCAGCTGATCAGGGTTACGCCTATGCCCAGATGATGGTTGGCTGGATGATAATTTACGGAGAACTGGGTGCTCCGGATTACGTGGAGGCAAGATGGTGGCTCGAAAAAGCGGCGGACGGCGGCGACCGTCGCGCGATGCGCGAACTCGCGTTGCTCTACGAAAAGGGCCGGTTCAATCAGCCGGATGCCGCGCAAGCATTTGTTTGGATGGAGAAGGCGGCCCGCGAAGGCGATGCCTGGGCGCAAAACCGGGTGGGTTTCATGTTAAGGAATGGCGCGGGAATTGAGCAGGACGACGAGGAAGCGGTGAACTGGTTCCGGCTGGCCGCTGAGCACGGGGAGCCAATGGGCGCGGCAAATCTCGGGTTTCACTATCTCTATGGGCGCGGAGTTCCTCGTGATGTAACACTTGCGTTCACCCATTTGACTTCGGCCACGCGGCAGTTGGCGGATGAGTGGGCTGCGGGGGTGTTTGTCGATATTTTCCGGAACGCGTCGCCGGAGGAAAAGCCGGTTTTGCGAGCGCTGCTACAAGCGTGTATAGTCGACCCGGCGCTGACCCAAGCCAAGGGCGCGTTGCCCGAGGCGTGTGCCGAAGCGATATTCCTCCTGCCACCCCGGAGTGAAACATCCTTGGCGCAGCAATTGCTGGCGAAGTTGGAGACCAGCGGACGGGAAGAGTCATTGGCTTTGCTTGCTTGGCACTCGTTCATTGGCCTCAGTGTGCCCTACGATCTGGAGAAAGCCCGGTCATTGGCAACAAGAGCGACTTCAAAGGATGGCGGCTTCGCCCTCGCCAGTATAGAAAGCGTGGCGGCGCCGTTGTCAGAAGCGCGAAAGCAGGCCAGTGCCGAGCTGCACCGGCTTGCGAATGCCGGCCATACTCGAGCGGCCATGCTCCTTGCCCACCGCTATGCCGCTGGACTGGCCGAAGAACAGGATTTTGCCAAAGCCCTTCACTATTATAATCGAGCCGCAGCCAGACGATTCAGTCCGCAGGAATCCTCCATCAAGCAGCTCCTTGCACGCCTTGGTATCGACGTTGAGCCGCCGCCAAAGAAAGCCGCAGCTGTCGATCAGCCGCCTGCACTATCGGCGGATTACCCGTTGCGGCCGGAACTTCTTTTTCAACCCCACTATCCGTATGAGCTTCGTTTGTCCGGTCTGGAAGGGAAAGTCGAAGTGGAGGCGATTGTTGATGAATCTGGCAAAGTGACTGACGTTGAGATTGTCGCCGCGAGTCATCCACTCTTTGCGGCCTCGGCCGCCTCGACCGTGCGGCGATGGCGGTTTCTCCCTGCGACCAAGGAAGGGACTCCAGTAGCAAGCCGGTTTGCCCAGGTTCTTTACTTTCATCTCGCCCCGGCCCGTGAAGAAATCGATTGAAGATGAACACCCAAGTAGCGCTCTTCTCTCTCACGCTTAGCATCCTCTTTTTCGCCACCGCCGCGCCGGGAGGGTCGGATCAGGAGCCGCATCCCTTGATCGCGGGCCGCGAACTGGCTTGGCAGACGGATTTTTCGAAGGCGCTGGCAGAGGCACATCGTTCGCAAAAACCCATTCTCCTCAATTTCACAGGCTCTGATTGGTGCGCTTGGTGCCATCGATTGTGGGACGAGATTTTCCAAACACCCGCGTTCTCCGCTTATGCCGCAAAAGAACTTGTTCTGGTCGAGTTGGATTTTCCCCGCAAAAAACCGCTACCCGACACGCTGAAGAAACAAAACCACGCGTTGGCGGAAAAATATCGTGTCACAGGATATCCCACCGTGGTCTTTCTATCACACACGGGAACCGAACTTGGCCGCCTCGCCTATATGCAGGGGGGGCCAAAGACATTCATCCGGGAATTGCGGCGGCTCGCTGGGGGCCATTCGTCGCAGCCCAGGCCTTAGTCCGATCCGGATACGATGCGCTTTCCAGTCAGCGATCACTGCGACGGGTTTCGCTTTTTCAATCCCGCGGGCCGGCCGCAGGCGCGGTCGTTCCTCGAATTGCCGCGCTGGTGGCATCAGCAAACCGTGCTCGGCCACGGCACGGCGTGGCCGCGGAATTTGCCCCCGCCGCTGAGACCGACGCTGCCCGCGCGCGTCGCGCCGGGTGACGTCGCCGTGACTTTTATTGGTCACTCCACCTTCTTGCTGCAGTTTGCCGGGCTGACCGTGCTGACCGACCCGATGTTCTCGCGCCATGCCGGTCCGTTTGGCCTGCTCGGACCGCAGCGGGCGCGACCTGCTGCCCTGCGGTTGACTGAACTGCCACCAATCGACGTCGTGCTGGTGAGTCACAACCACTACGACCACCTTGATTTGCCGACCCTGCGCTGGCTGGCCCGCGAACGCGCCCCGCTGTTCGTCACCACGCTGGGCAACAAACAATGGCTGGAACAACGCGGGGTGAGCAACGTCGTCGAGCTCGATTGGTGGCAGGAGCACGAGGTTGCCGCGGCCGGGCTCGTGATCACCGGCACGCCCGCGCAGCACTTTGCGGCGCGTTCGCCGTGGGATCGCTGCCGCTCGTTGTGGGGCGGCTTCATGCTGCGCACTCCGGCGGGTTCCGTGTTTTTCTGCGGTGACTCGGGGTGGGGACCGCACTTTGCCGAGATTCGCGCGCGGCTCGGTGTGCCCGCCCTCGCGCTGTTGCCGGTCGGCGCCTACGAACCGCGCTGGTTCATGACCCCCGTGCACATGAATCCGGCCGAGGCGGTGCGCGCGCACCGGGCGCTCGGCGCGACGCGCAGCCTCGGCATGCACTTCGGTACCTTTCAGCTGACCAACGAGGGGATCGATGCGCCACTGCGGGACCTCGCGGTTGCGCGCGCAGAGCAGGGACTGCGGCAGGAGGATTTCGACACGCTCGACTTCGGCGGAGTGCGGGTAGTGGCCCTCGCGTGACGGTGCTAGGGCCCAACAAAAAACCGGTGGCGCGAGGCCACCGGTTGGAAGACAGACGAGAGGCAACCGCGCGGGATTACTTTGCTTTGCGCAGCGTGATCGAGCCGTTCATCGAGGAGAGGGAGATGTCGACCCCGCCACCATTGAGGGTGCCGGTGATGGACTTCCCGCCGAAGGCTGCGTCAGGCATCCGCGGAACCCGCGGGGCGCGGGGCGCGCGAGGCGCGCGCGGGACCATTTGGTCTTTCGCGTCGCGGTCGGACTCGAGGTCTGAGTCCTCGGCGAGACGTGAGGCTTCGTTGGCAACCTCGCGGGCAACTTCCCGCACGACTTCCCGGGCCACCTGCATGGCTTCGCGCACGGCGAGGGCAACCTCCTGCGCTTCCGTCGCATGTCGATTGTACGTGCGCCCGGTCTTCTCGACCTTGGTGGTCAGCATCTCTTCGGAGAAGTTGGTGCGAATGCTGCCGTTGTGGGTGCGCATCTTCAGATTTGCCTTGGTGTCGGCGGGCAGGCGCACATCGATCTCGCCATTCATCGAGGTGATCGAAACGGGCTTGGTCGGCGCGGCGCGAAACGACACGGCGACTTCGCCGTTCATCGTGTTCACCACGGCGGAGCTGCCGATGTTGGTGAGGGAAACCTCGCCGTTCATGCCGTTCACGTCGATGTCGCCGTCAATCTCCTGGATGGAGATGTCGCCGCCCATTTGGGTGCTGATCGAGAGGTGGGTGTTGCGGGGCACCCGGATGGCAAAGTCCGTCCCCTGGGTCGCCCAGGGTTTTTCGCCGGCGATGGACAGGGTAACCACATTGTTCTTCTCGTTCAGCTCGAAGGTGACCTCGTCGTCGAGGCGGCGGAAACCGTCTTTGTCGACTTCCCCCTGGCGCATCTTCTTTTGCAGGGAAGAGGTGACGACCACCTCGTTGCCATCGGTGCCGACGATCTTGATGTCGGCCCACGGCAGGGAAAGTTTGAGCAGGCCGGGCTTGGTTTGATCGCTGAACTTGACGCGGGAAGCGTCGTCCTGCGCGAACAAGCTGGGGCTCGCCGTGGTGATGGCCAACAGTGCGAACACGGTGCGGCCAAGATGAAGGAGGGCAGAGGGACTTTTCATGATAGTGGTGGTTTGAGGGAGGAAGGGGCTCAGGCGGCTTTCGCCGGAACCGGTTCCTTGGCCAGGGCGTTGGGTTGAGCTTCGGCGGGCGTGGGTGTGCGGAGAGAGGCGAGGGCGCGCTTGGCGGCGTCGCGCACGTTCTTGTCGGCGGATTCGTCGCGGCTGAGTTGTTCGAAGAGCGGTGCGGCGTTGACGTCGCGCACGCTGGCGAGGAGTTCAATCATCGCCATTTGGACGAGGGGGGCGGATTCGCGGGGGAGGGCGGCGAGCAGACCGGCGCGCACCACCTCGTCGTTGGCGTGGAGCGCGAGGGCCTCGACGGCGGAGAGGCGGACGTTGAGCGACGGATCGAAGGCGAGTGCGCCGACAAGGTCGGTGAGCACCTTGCGGTCGGGGTTCTTGAGCTCCATCGTCGCGAGCACGCCCTGCAGGCGATCGCTGGTGGATTTCTGTTGGAGCAGCGAGAAGGTGACGAGTTTGCCCATGCCATCGACCTGCGCGCGGAGGGCCGCGAGTTCGGTCTTGGCCGTGTCATCGGTTGGCAGCACGACGGCGGGCGTGGGCAGAAACCGGGAGCCGGCGAACACCCCGGCGACGAGCAGTGTGATGGCCAAGGCAAATTGCAGGGCGGGTTGCGCGGGGAGAATCGCCTCGAAGAACCGGTCGATCCGGCTCTTCGCGAGAGCGAAGGGGCTCGGCGCATCCGCTTCGCGCTGGTGCGTCTCGAGCATGGCGTAGAACTGTTCCCGCAGGCGCGGACTGGCTTGCTCCACCGGGAGGTCGTCGAGTTTGCGGGTGATCTCCTGGAGCGCGGACCATTCGCGCTGGCACGTGGGGCACGAGGCGAGATGGCTGCGCAGCAGGGCGGCCTCGTCGGGTTGGAGCGTGCCTTCCTGGTGGTCGATGAAGAGTTCTTGGACGCGTTGGCAGTTCATGGCGGAAAGGGGATGGAGGATGAGGACTTAGACCGCTTGTTCGCGGCGGATTTTGAAATAAACATCGCGCAGCTCCTTCAGGGCGCGGTGGACGCGGACTTTGACGGCGCCGACGGTGGTATCCATCAGGCGCGCGATTTCCTTCTGCTCGACGTTTTGCAGCCGGGAAAGCACAAGGACTTCGCGGTGTTCCACGGGCATGCGGGCGAGGGCGATCCGCAGGAGGTTGAGGTCATCGGCCACGACGGCCTTGTGATCGGGCGACAGGCCGGAATCAGGATGGTGATGGAGATCGCTGGGGTCGGTGGGTGCGGCGGCTTTGGCGTTCTTGCGGAAGTGATCGGCGGCGACTTTGCGGGCGAGATGATAGATCCACGCGGAGAACTTGCCCTCGTCGCGGTAGGTGTGCCGGTATTTGAGGATCCGATAGAAAACCACCTGCACCAGATCTTCGCTGAGGGCCGGCTGGTTGGTCATGCGAACAAAGAACGCGTAGAGGCGCTGCTGGTAGCGTTCGAAGATCTCCCCGAGCTTGGCGACTTCGCCCGCTCGCACGGCAATCATCAGTTCGTGATCGGTCGCTTCCAAGGTGGAGGGGAAGTTAGCGATTCTGGCTGGGGAGGGAACCCGGATTTCGGCGGTGGGGAGTGCGAGCGACATGGAACAGGATCATGGTGGCGTGTCGTGGGGAATACCGTCCGCGGGACCAATGGTTACAGATTTTCTCAGAAAACGACTGGCGCGGGGCGGGGGGCGCCGTCAGTTTTTCCCCATGAATCGTCGCGATTTCGTCTTCACGGGTTCCGCGGCCGTCTCGTTGGGGTTGTTCGCGAGAGGCTCGCTCTTTGGTCAGACCACTCCGCCGGCGGCGCCGGCAACGCCTCCCCTCGTCACTGAATTCACCGCCTTGCGCCGCGGCGCCGGTCTCTTCACGGGGCGCGGCGGCACCATCGGCTGGCTGGCCAATCGCGATGGCCTCGCGGCGGTTGATACGCAGTTCGCCGCGACGGCCGCGAAGTTTCTCGAGGACCTGCCCGGCCGCGACGGTCGGATGCTCGATGTCGTGATCAATACGCACCACCACGGGGATCACACGAGTGGTAACGCGACGATGCGACCGGCGACCCGTCAGATCGTGGCCCACGAGGCCGTGCCCGCCTTGCAGCGGGCCGCCGCGGCGAGGAGCCCGCAGATGGGCGAACCGACCGTGGCGGATACGCTTTTCGCCGCCGCTTGGCGCACCGAAGTGGGCGACGAAGTCATCTCCGCGCGCCATTTCGGTGCCGCGCATACCGGCGGCGACATCATCGTGCACTTCGAGCGGGCCAATGTCGTTCATGTCGGTGATCTCGTCTTCAATCGGATGTATCCGGTGACCGATCGGTTGGGTGGTTGTCAGGTGCGGCAATGGATCAACGTGCTTGAGACGGCGGCCGCCACCTATCCCGGGGACGCGATCTTCATCTTCGGCCACGGCAATCCGCGGTTCGGAATCACGGGTGCCACGGCCGACCTTCATGCCATGCGCGATTTCCTGACGGGATTGGTCGAGCACGTGCAGGCGGAAATCAACGCCGGCAAATCCAAGGCCGAGATCGTGACCCGCCAGAACCTGGATCAATTCCCGGATTATCATGCGGCGCAAAACAGCCGGTTGCCCGTCAACCTCGCGGCGGTCTTCGACGAACTGACAGCGTGAGCACCGCCAGCGTGCCGGCGCAGTTTTGATTCGCCCGCCTCGCGTCGGTTTGCACTGTCGGAGCGTCATGTCGCGTCATTTTGCCTTCAGCCTGGTTGGGCGGGTGCTCGCGGTTGCCCTGCTGGCAACCGCCGGGTGGGTGTCGGCGGCCGAATGGCGGCCGGGCGCGCGCGTGATTGTGGAGAAGGCCGGCTTTGGGCACCGCGCGATCATCGTGCGAGCCGAACCGGCGCGTTGCTTCGTGGCATATGAAGGGACGGACGAGACTTTTGACGAGTGGGTCGAGCTTGATCGCCTGCGCAGTGTTCGGCCGCAAACCACCGAAACCGCCGAACCGCCCGCAGACAATGACCGGGAGACGAAAGAAGCCGACGCTGACTTGCCGGTGCCGGAGCCCTTGCCGCGCGGACTGGAATTGCCGCGCGCCGCCCGTGGCGCGGTGTTGGCCGAGGCCTGGCTTGAACAATTGCCGCGCACGGAGCCCGGCTTGCCGGTGCTTTTCAATGCCGCCGCGCTGGCCTTGCCGCGTTTCGACTTTGGCCAGGTCGCCGGCATTCCGACTGCCCGTCCGCCCCTGCGCACGGCCCTGCTCCAGTCGCAGGGGCGCGTGCGCGGCTTTGCCGCCATTGAGGATGGCGTCGTGCTCTACAGGCGCGATGACCAGCAGGGTTTCGTGGCCGAGGGCAGACTCGACCTCGCGGTCTTGGAGGGCTTTGCGCCCGAATTTCTTCTGGCCGATGACTTCAACCACGACGGGGAGACGGACCTGATCGTCGCCGGGGGTCCGATGGTGCAGGTTTTCTATGGTTCCAATTCCGGCCGGTTTGGACCGTCCGGCTCGGCGTATCGGGGGCTCGCCCCGGTGCGGGGCGTGGCCGCGGGGCGGTTTTTCACCGGCGCGCTTTCGACGGGGATCGCGGTGATCGAGGGCTTCGACACGTTTCGCCTCCTGCGCTTGGCGCAAAGTGGGATTACGCCCGTCGATGAGCCGTATCGCGTGAAGTTCGATCGCATTACGCGGATCGCCGCCGGTGACTTCGATGGGGATGGGTTCACCGACGTTGCCATCACGGCGGAACATCGCGGCCGGAGCACGGGCGCGTGGATGTATTTCAATCACCACGGGGCCAACAAGCCCTTCCTCTGGCCCGTGGGCGGGCGCGATGATTTTGCGCGCGATCTGGTCGTCGCCGATCTGGATCGCGACGGGCGCGACGATTTGATCATGACCGACAGCGAGGCGGAGCACGGTGATCGCATCCGCGTGGTTTTTGGCTCCGCCGGCCGCGCGGGCTGGGAGGACCCGTGGGATTTGATCAGCTCCGAGTTCGGTCTTGGCCTCGGCACCGCGTCGATCACGGTGGGGGACTACAACCGCGATGGACGAATCGACATCGGGGTGGCCGGACGCAACGGCCTGCGCTTCTACCTCGGTGCGGATTATCGGCGGTTCAGCCGCAATCCCGTCTGGCCGCGTTTGGTAGCAGGCAGTGATTTTCCAGAGCAGCGCGTCTTTCTGGGCGGCGATTTCGACGGCGACGGCGGCTTGGACCTGCTCGGGCATACGCCGGCCTTTGCGACCGGCTACAATCTGCTTTTTAATGTCACGGCAACCGCACTGGACGGTGTTCACGTGCCCCGACCGCTGTATCGCCGCACTCCGACGCAGGCGGGCACGACCGTGGCCAAGATCGACGGAACCCCCGACCCGTTGCCGCCGGGTGTGCCGCAAATCCGCTATCTGGCCAGTCGCGCGGAACCCTACGGCCAATGGCGCTATCGCATCGTCGTCGAGGTGGCGGTGATCAGCGACAACGTCATCGAAGCCCTGGACGCGACGTGCCAATACGACAACGTCGACCAGCCACTGCAGGTGGTCTCGGCTGTTGCGCGACGGATGAACGATCAACAATGGAGCGTCGAAATTGTGCTGCCGCGCGGGCGGGTCTACGAATTCCGCGTGACTGCGCGAGACGACAAGGGCAGGGAGTCCGAACCCCTGCGCGTGACCGTGAATCCCTAGCCGGGCAGGGGAGCGAGGGCCCGGAACGAGGCGTCCAGTGGGCAGGATCCGGATTTCGCTGGAACGTGAATTCACTGAGAGGTTCTCTTCAGCTGGTCTGATAAACACCTGCACCATAAATACTTTATTTAAAACAGCGAAATTTCGCTTGCAGGTGAACAGGGGGTGGTTTTCGTGTTTGTTTGCGTCGGCGTTTGCCCTTTTGTTGAGCGCTGTCGCCCGGCCGACTGCGGTTGGTTCACTCCCTACTTTGCTTTCCCATGGCACTCCCCCTGACCCACTCGCGCCCGTTGAATCGGCAGGCAGGTAGTTGGGTTCGGGTGCCGGGGGCGGTTACCAACCCGCTTGCCGCACCGGGACAGTCGTTGCTACCCTCACCCTCTTTGTTCGCATGAAAATCATCGTCCCTCTCAAACGCGTCCCCGACGCCGACACGCGCATCCGCCTGCTGCCCGATGGCAGCGGGATCGACACCGATGGCGTGAAGTTTGCCGTCAACCCCTTCGACGCCATCGCCCTCGAGGAAGCGCTGCGGTTGCGCGAAAAAATCGGCACCGCCGAGATCGTGGCGGTGAGCATCGGCAGCCCCGAATGCGTGGAGCAACTGCGCACCGGCCTTGCCATGGGTGCCGACCGCGCGGTGTTGATCAAGGCCGCCGACTCGCTCGATTCCCTCGCCGTGGCGAAAGTGCTCGCGGCATTTTACCAGAAGGAGAAGCCCGAACTCGTGTTCCTGGGCAAGCAGGCCATCGACGACGATTCCAATCAGGCCGGCCAGATGCTGGCGGCGTTGCTCGGGATCGCGCAGGCCACTTTTGTTTCGAAACTCGAACCGCTCGAGGGCAACCAGCGCTTCAAGTGCAGCCGCGAGACGGATGCCGGCATCGAAACCGTCACGGTTGCCGTGCCGGCGGTGTTGACGGCGGATTTGCGACTGAACGAACCCCGCTACGTCTCGCTCCCGGGCATCATGAAGGCGAAGAAGAAACCGCTCGAAGAGCTTGCGCTGGCCGATCTCGGCGTCGACGCCACGTCGCGCACCAGCGTGCTGAAACTCGAAACCCCGCCGAAGCGCAAAGCCGGCGTCAAGGTCAAGACGGTAGACGAACTGATCGAGCGTCTCCGCCACGAAGCCAAAGTCCTTTAACTTTCCGTCCCATGTCCAAAATTCTCGTCATTGCTGAACACGCCAACGGGCAGTTGAAACTCGCCACCGGCTCGGCAGCGGGTTGCGCCCAACAAATCGGCACCGCCACCAACGCCACGTTTGACGTGCTGGTGCTCGGTTCCGGAATTGCCGCGACCGCGCAGGCTGCGGCCAGTTACGGGGCGGAAGCCGTCTTGACCGCCGATGAGGCGAAGCTGGAGCACCCGCTCGCCGATCGTTACGCCCACGTCATCGCCCAGGTGGCGAAGGAACGCGGGGCGGAATACATCGTCGCCGCCGCTTCGACCTTCAGCAAGGACGTGCTGCCCCGTGCCGCCGCGCTGCTCGATGCCGGCATGATCAGTGATGTGGTGGGAGTGGAACCCGCCGCTGACGGACTGACGTTTCGGCGCGTGATGTTTGCCGGCAACGTCATTGCCACCGTCCGACTGGCAGGAGCCGTCAAGTTTCTCACGGTGCGCAGCGCCGCGTTCGCCGTGCCCGCCGCCTCGGCCGCCGCTTCGCCGATCACGGCGGTGGTCGTGGATGCCGCAACCCTGCCCGCCCTGATTGAATTCAACGCCTGTGAGCAGAAAGCCGCCGGCCGACCGGATCCCACCGAGGCCCGGGTCGTGGTCTCGGGTGGCCGCGGCGTGAAGACGGCGGAGGATTTCGAACGCCTCGTCGGTGGTCTCGCCGACAAACTCGGGGCGGCGGTCGGTTCGTCGCGGGCCCTCGTCGACGCGGGCATCACCCCCAATTCCCTGCAGATTGGACAGACCGGCAAGGTGGTCGCGCCCGATCTCTACATCGCGCT
>JAUXOH010000066.1 GCA_030682505.1 Candidatus Didemnitutus sp.
GGGTCCTACCATCGCTTTACTGCGTAACACCCCATGCCTGCCACCCAAGAAATCTCCGAATGTTTGGTTCGTGAAAATATCACCCGGGCCATCGCAGACGTCTTCCAAACGATGTTGGGCAAGGCCGCCCGGCTCTCCCCGACCGCGATCCCTGCGCTTGGGGCTTCCTGGCCTCCGCGACCGACGGAAGGCGTCAATACGCCGCAGTTGGTGGGGACGGTTGGCTTCCTCGGCGAACTCAACGGTTTGATCTATATCTATTTTCCGCTGGAGTTTGCCCGCAGCTGCACCGCCCAGCTCCTCGGCATGTCCGACACTGAACTCCACGCGGCCGGTGATGAAGTGGTCTATGATGCGATTGGTGAACTGACCAACATGAGCGTGGGCAGTTTCAAAAACGGTCTCTGCGACGCGGGCTACCCGTGCATGTTGACCATTCCTTCCATTCTCCGGGGCGCCAATTTCTGCGTCGAACCGATCAGCTCGGCGCAACGCTACACCTACTGTTTCGAGCTCGGTGACTGCAAAGTCGTGACCGACATCCTCGTCAAAGCTGCCGATTGAACCGACTCCTCAAACCCATGCGCAAACGAATTCTTACTGTCGATGATTCCAAGACCGTCCGCATTATTGTGCGGAAGGCGTTCAAGTCTTTTGACTGCGAAATCCTCGAGGCCGCGAGCGGCGTCGAGGGCCTTGCCCTGGCAGCAAGAGAAATGCCCGACCTTATTTTGCTCGACGTGACCATGCCCGTGATGGACGGCATCGAGATGCTCACCAAGCTCAAGGCCGATCCCAAGCTCAAGGGCATTCCGGTGATGATGCTCACGGCCGAAGGCGGTCGCGACAACGTGCTGAAAATCGCCAAGATCGGCGTGCGCGACTACATCGTGAAGCCGTTTAAGGAAGATGTGCTCGTCGAGAAAGCCGGCCGGATCATTGAATTGAAATCGTTGGCGGACGCGACTCTCAAGCCTCTCTCGATCTTCGATGCGGCGGGGCTGTTGGTGATCGAAGACAAGCCGGCCATCGTGCAGCAGATCGCCGATGGATTGAAGCATACCCCGTGGAAGGTCCACGGTGTCGCGACGCAGGACGCGGCACTCGCGTCTTGCAACGAACGGGCGCCCGATCTGATCATCATGTCGCTGTCCCTGCCGAACGACGCCGCGTTCAATATTTTTCGTTTGATCCGCGCCAATCCGAAGACCAAATCCACGCCGATCTTCGGCCTGGTGGTGAAGACGGAAACCGTCCCCCAACAACGGGCGCAGTCCGTCGGCATGGCCACGATCATCACCAAGCCGATCGATCTCGGTGACTTGGAGATGAAGATCACCAAGGCGTTGAATCTCGACACGTCGGCGCGCTATTTCTCACTTGAAGAAGGGTGCTTGATCCTGCGGGTGCCGCCCAGTTGCCCTCAGCTGATCTTCACGGAAATTGGCGCGAATATTAAACCGAAGATGGCGGCGGCCGTCGATGCGGGCCTCAGCAAAGCGATCGTCGACGTGCATTTGATCAAGTCTCTCGACATGGGGCTGATCAAGCTGCTGGTGCAGTCGATGCAGACCAGCCGCGAACTGGGCATCAATTTTGCGCTCGTCGGCAATGCGCAGATCGTGGCGGAGTGCAAGGGCTTCGAGGATACCCGGGCATGGAGTTTCTTCGGAAGCATTGACGAGGCCAAAGCTCATTTTGGGGCTGCCACGGTCCCCGCGCACGCCGCGGTTTCCTGAACTGTTTCCTTTTGGGTTTTACCAGCACCGTGGCGAAAGCGCGGCGCTTTTTCTCTGCCTCCCGGGCAACCGCAGCGCGTTGTCCGGTCGGGGAAGTTGGCTACGAGGCGGTGGGGGCAGACGGCAGGCACTGAGCCACGGCTTGCGCGAGCTGGGCCGTCGTCGGGGGCTTGCGCAGCACCCCGGACACGCCGATCTGATCGAGCTCCTGCTGGCGCGGCGCATCCAGGAAGCCGGAAATTACCAACACCGGCAGATCGGGACGGATTCTCCGGACGCGCCGGCTGAATTCCGCGCCGGTCACGCCGGGCATGGCGAAATCGGTGATGACGAGATCATAGGCCAACGGCTGCGCGGCAAAGCGGACGAAAGCGCTGTCGGGGTGCTCAAAGTGCTCGACGCGATAGCCGATAATCTGGAGGAGTTTAGCGATGGCGACGCGCCCCATCGTTTCGTCATCCACCAAGAGGATCTGTTGACCGCGGCCGCGTGCGATCTCTTCTGGCGGTGGTTCGTCGGTGCTGGCGACTTCCGTTGTGGGGAGAAAGATCTCAAAGCGGGTGCCCTCACCGGGCGTGCTGTGGACTGCCACCGCCCCGCCATGGGCACGCACGACCCCGTGCACCACCGCCAGTCCCAGCCCGGTGCCTTTGCCCGCGGACTTGGTGGTGAAGAACGGATCAAAGACCCGCTCGAGGGTCTTGGGGTTCATGCCACAGCCGTTGTCGGTTACCGTCAGACACACCGCCGAGCCGCGCGGGATATCGGGACGGAGAGGGTGAGACTCGTCGGTCACGACGACCGCATCGACGCGGACCGTAATGACCCCTCCTTGCTCGGGGAGCGCTTGCCAGGCGTTCGTTCCGAGATTCATGACTACTTGATGCAGCTGGTTGGTGTCGGCCAACACCCGCGGGCAATTCTTGGCGATGTGATGCTCAATCCGCACCATCGGTGGAATGGTGGAGCGCAACAATTGAAGCGCTTCCGCCACCACCATCGTGGGGTCCACGGGCACGCGCTCACCTTCATTCTGCCGGGAAAAGGTGAGAATCTGTTGCACGAGGTTCTTCGCGCGGCCAGCGGCTTCCGCGATCTTGTCCAACGAGAAGCGCGCCGGGTGATCGGTTGCCAACTCCCTGCGCGCGAGTTCCATGAAACCGAACATTCCCGTCAGCAGATTGTTGAAGTCGTGCGCAATCCCTCCCGACAGGGTGCCGAGGGATTCCATCTTTTGCGCCTGCCGCAAGTGGGTCTCGGTCTGCCGCTGCGTGGTGATATCGCGCAAAAAGGCACTGAAGTGGGGCCTGCCATTGATCGTCACGGGCGCGATCGAGAGTTCGACCGGAAGTTCGCGCCCGTTCCGGTGCAGCGCGCGCAGTTCCTGCCTTCGATTGAACAATTCTCCCTTGCCCGTGGAGAAGAGCTCGTTCAGGGCGACGTTGGCCTTGGTGGCCAGTGTGGTGGGCAGAAATGTTTCCGTGACCGTCTGACCGATGGCCGCCTCGGCATCCCAACCGAAAATGGCTTCGGCTTGGGGATTCCAACCCGTGATTCGCCCCTGCTGATCCATGGTAACCACGGCATCGAATGCGGTGTCGATGATCTGCCGATTGCGTTCCTCTCCCTCGCGCAGTGCCGCCAGGGCGGCGGTCCGTTCCGTGACATCCTGCATCACGCCGTGCATGCCGATGACTTCTCCCGTCGGGCTGAGCTTGGGTTCACCTTGGTCGCGAACTTCGCGCATTTCTCCGTCGGGTCGGATGAGGCGATAATTCAGGGCGAAAGGGATGAACTCTGCGAATGCCTTGTCCACCGTTGCCCGCACGACAGGGAGATCAGGGGGATAGATCAGAGATTCAAAACGTGCCCGGTCGATCACCACGCTTTGGGGCTCCAGTCCAAATATACGGTAGGTTTCGTCAGACCAACGTTCGAAGCGCTTCCCGGAGGTGAAGCGAAATTCCCAGTGTCCGACATGGGCGAGTCGTTGGGCTTCCCGCAGCCGTCGCTCACTTTCGCCCAAGGCGCGCATGCGGTAGGCCGCTTCATGAACGGCGTCTTCGTAAATCTCTGAATTATGGAGCACCAAGGCGACCAGCTGGGCCAGCAATTTACCCTTTTGTTGGTCTTCTGCGGTGAAAGCAGGAGCGTCAGAAAGACGGAGGAGACCGAGCACGCCGAGGACTTCGTCGCCGTGCAAAATGGGAAAGACCGCCGCGGCCTGCGATTTGCGATCACGATAGATTGCCCGCGCCTCCGGGATCATGCTGTAGTTGTCGACCACAACCGGGCGTCGCTCGTCGAGTGCCCGCCAGGAGAGGGGCGCCTCAGTGCGGGTCACGCGCTCACCGAGGATATCGGGCATGGAGCCGGCATAAGCCACGGTGGCCAGTTCAGCACCTTCGAGCAAAGACAACTCGATGTGCGGAGCGTCGATCAATGTGGCTGTGCGTTCGACGATGGCTTGCAACAAGTGCGATTTCTCCCGCCGGTTGAGCAGATCGAGCGTTGTTTCATTGAGCGCGGAGAAGAAGGCGACCTGCTGGGCGATGGTCGCTTCCGCCTCCTTGTTCAGCGTCACATCCACGATGACCCCATCCCAGATTGTGTCGCCATCGTCCGTTCGCCTAGGCTGCGAACGGAAGCTCAGCCACTTTTCCGCTCCCGTCACGGTGTGGATGCGCACATCCTGCCGGAACGGAGTCTGATCCCTTTGCGAAACTCGCCCCGCCTCCTTCATCGCGGGCAGATACTGGGGCAACAAATGGTTCTCCAACCAGGAGGCGTCGGTCATTAGCGCTTCCGCGTCCGTGCCGAAAAGGCGATCGAATCCGCCTCCGATGAAGGTAAAGCGCGCATTCCCGCTGGCACTCCGGTTGTACTGATAGAGCGTGCCCTCGGGAAAATTGTCGCTGATCTGGCGGAGTTGTCGCTCCCGCTGCCGAAGAGACTCTTCCGCGAGCTTGCGAGCGTGGATGTCGGTGTGTGTTCCTGCAAGGTGGATGGCCTTGCCCTCGCGGTCACGATTGACGACCAATCCGCGGGTCAGAATCCATTTCCATTCTCCGGATTCCGTCTGCATGCGATGCTCGATCTCGTAGTTCGGTAACTTGCCGGCGATATGCTCGTGAAGGGCGGCGAGAGCCGCGGGGCGATCCTCGGGATGAAGCAAGTTTTCCCAGGTGGAGAAATCGGCATTCAGGACGTGGCGGCGGTGGCCGAGCATGTCGAACCAGCGGCCACTGTAGATCACTTGGTTGGTGGTGATATTCCAATCCCAGAAGCACTGCTGGCTGCCTTCGAGCACCCGGTTGAGCTGCGCCTTGCTCTCGCGCAGCGCCTCCTCGGCGTGGCGACGCTCGGTTACGTCCCGGAAGATCCCGCGGGTGGCCACGGGGAGGTCGCCCTCGAAGCGCGCGGTGATCTGGCATTCGACGAGCACGCGTTCGCCGTTTTCGGCGACCAACGAGACGTCGAACATCTCCACCGCCTGGCCGGCCAAGATCAGGCGGAACTTCGAGCGGATGAATTTCTGGCAATCCGGAGCGACAAACTCAAAGAACGAACGGCCGACCAGATCCGCGTCGGAATAGCCGAGTCTTTCCCGCCAGGCTCGATTCACAAAAATCAAGTTGCCGTCAGGCGAAGCGCTTTGGATGAGATCAGACGTGTTCTCAAAGATGTCACTCAACTGCTGCTCGCG